>NZ_JBFUIN010000170.1:0-6486 GCF_056401855.1 Bacillus sp. P4_D3 | reverse complement strand
ATTTAAAAATGTATGTAAACGGTGAATGGATAGATTCTAGTAATCAAGAGAAAAGAACGATTATTAACCCTGCGAATGGCAAGGGTATAGCATATGCACCTGAGGGAACGATTGAGGATGCAAAATACGCGATAGAAGTGGCAAGAGCGGCTTTCGATAGTGGAATTTGGTCAGAAACATCCACTGCTGAAAGGGCATCATATTTATTTAAAATAGCAGATGAAATTGATAAAAATATAGAAGAATTAGTATACCTTGAAACAATGGATAATGGGAAAACGTACCGTGAGGCAGAAGGAGATATTGGAGATGCAGCGGCTTGTTTTCGCTATTATGCCGGATTGATTACAAAGCCAGATGGTCAAACATATCATGTAGCCGATCCGATGCAAGCGATGGTTGTAAGAGAGCCAGTTGGTGTTTGTGGATTAATTGTTCCATGGAATTATCCACTATTGATGAGTGTATGGAAAATTGCACCTGCTTTAGCAGCTGGAAATACAATTGTGTTTAAACCTTCTGAAGTGACACCAATCACTGCAACAAAGCTATTCGAAATCCTTGAAAAAGTAGGGCTACCAAAAGGTGTTGCCAATATGGTAATGGGGGCCGGTCCAATAGTAGGAAATGAAATTGCAGCGAGTAATAAAGTGGACATGATTTCCTTTACAGGTGGAACAAAAACAGGTAAGCACATTATGAGAACAGCGGCAGATAATATGAAAAAGATTTCGTTAGAACTTGGAGGGAAATCTCCAAATATTATTTTTGCAGATGCAGATTTTGAGACCGCTATTGATTATGCTCTATTCGGTATTTATGCAGGTAGCGGACAAGTATGTTCAGCAGGATCAAGAATCCTTGTAGAAGAAAAGATTTATGATAAATTTGTTAATAGTTTTGTAGAGCGAGCACAGCAAATTAACGTTGGGCCTGGTGATAATCCAGAATCAGAAATGGGGCCACTTGTAAGTCAAGAACATATGGAAAAAGTATTACGTTATATTGAAATTGGGAAAGACGAAGGTGCAAACGTTGCTTGCGGAGGTAGACGAATAATGGAGGATGGAAAAGGTGATGGTTTCTTTATTGAACCAACAGTCTTTGTCAATGTAAAACCTGATATGCGTATTGTCCAGGAAGAAATCTTCGGTCCTGTTGTGGTAATTCAAAAGTTTAAAGACGAACAGGAAGCAATTGAGTTGGCAAACGGTACAGACTATGGTTTGGCTGGAGGGGTATTTACAGTTGATGGTGCAAAAGCAATGCGTGTGATTCGCAAACTTCGCGCAGGAATTACGTGGATTAATAGCTATCATCCAACATACAATGAGGCACCTTGGGGCGGATATAAGCAAAGTGGTATAGGTCGTAGTCTAGGAACGTTTGGTTTAGAAGAATTTCAASAAATTAAGCAGATTAATATAAATCTAGAAGTAGAACCAATAGGCTGGTTTGCAAATAAAAAAAATGTAGGAGTGAAATAGATGGGAACGAACGTAGAAAATAAATTGAATGAGAAAGATGTAAAAGGTTCGAATGTAAATGAGTATATTACGAAAGTACTACAGTTAATTGAAAAAGAAAAGGTTACTGAAGAAGAGGCGAACTGGATTCAAAAAGAAACAGTAGATGGATTTAGAGAGCATGTAAACCCTGGTTTTCTTGCTTATAGAAAAACAGTAACAAAAGATGGACAATTTGCAGCAGTAGAATGGTCAGATGAAGGATCTTGTTTCATGGATATTAACGGTAAAAGATATATTGACTGTTTAGGTGGATTTGGAATTTATAATGTTGGTCACCGTAATCCGAAAGTGGTAAAAGCTGTGACAGATCAATTAAAACGTCAAGCATTGCACAGTCAGGATTTACTGGATCCACTTCGAGCAATGCTTGCAAAGATTTTAGCGGATATTACACCGGGTGATTTGAAATATTCCTTCTTTACAAACAGTGGTACAGAAAGTGTGGAGGCAGCATTAAAACTAGCAAAAATGTATAGTGAACGAACAACTTTCATTGCTACAACTCGTGCCTTCCATGGTAAGAGTCTTGGTTCCTTATCAGGAACGGCAAAAGGAATGTTCCGTAAGCCATTCTTACCATTGATTCCGGGTTTTCGTCACGTTCCATTTGGCGACATTGATATGATGAGAAAAACATTTGAGACATGTGCATTAGTAGGAGAAGATGTTGCAGCAGTTATTTTAGAACCAATTCAAGGAGAGGGCGGTATTATTTTACCTCCAGAAAATTATTTGAAACAAGTACGAGAGCTTTGTGATGAGTTTGGATCACTCCTTATTTTTGATGAAGTACAAACTGGAATGGGACGTACAGGAAAAATGTTTGCTGCAGAATTATATGATGTAGTGCCGGATATTATTTGTCTTGCGAAGGCGTTTGGTGGAGGTGTAATGCCGGCGGGAGCTATTGTTGCGAAAGAAGATGTATTCAAAAGTTGGTTTGAAAATCCATTTATGCATACAACAACATTTGGAGGAAATCCTCTTGCATGTGCTGCTGCAATTGCAACAATTCATGTATTATTGGAAGAGAAATTACCGGAACGAGCTATGGAAGTTGGGGAGTATTTCTTGAATGGATTGAAACAAGCAGCAGAAGGGCACGAAGATAAAATCTTTGAAATTCGTGGTCAAGGTTTAATGATTGGGATTGAATTCCATAAAGACGAGATTGGTTATGAAGTGTCAAAGGCGATGTTTGATCAAGGAATTCTTGTTGCGGGTACATTAATTAACTCAAAAACAATTCGTATTGAACCATCCCTTACAATTAGTTATGAAGAAGTAGATACAGTGATTAATACGTTTAAATCTGTGCTAAATCAAGTAAAAGTAAAATGAATTTAAATTCAAAAGAGTAATATATTTATATGTTATTACAGAAAGGCAGTGTAACGAAAAGTTACACTGCCTTTTTATTACATTTTTAATTGGAAGTATTTACATGATGCTTGTCTTAGTGTACTATTTAACTAACACACTAAGACAGGAGGGAAGAAATGAAAATCGAGTTTTCTCCAAACACACCAATTTACATTCAAGTAATGGAATACGTAAAAAAGGAAATTGTAACAGGACATTTATTGTCTGGTGATAAAATTCCCTCCGTACGTGAATTAGCGAGTGAATTGCAAGTAAATCCAAATACGATTCAGCGTACATTTCAAGAATTAGAGCGAGATGGAGTTGTTGTAACACGTAGAGGAATGGGGCGATATGTAACGAATGAAGGGGAGAAAATTATGGATCTGCGAAAAGATATGGCGAAAGAATTACTTCATTCTTTTATAGATGGAATGGACAATTTAGGTTTTTCAGAAGAAGAAATTCTTTCAATTCTTCGTTCTTCATTACATGAGACAAGGGAGGAGAACGAATGACAGAGCTATTAAAAATAGAAAATCTATGGAAGCGATATGGATTGAAAGCAGTAATCCGGAAATTAAACATAGAGATTACAGARGGGAAAATTGTTGGGCTTGTTGGGGATAACGGGAGCGGGAAAACGACGTTATTGAAAATGATTGCAGGCCTGCAGCATCCTTCAGAAGGTAGTATAGCAATTAACGGTAAAAAAGTAGGGTTAGAGACGAAAGAAATCGTTTCATTTATGTCTGATAAGCCAGTCTTTGATGATTGGATGACTGTAAAAGATGCATTATTCTTTTATAGAGATTTTTATAAAGACTTCGATATTCAAAAAGCAGTAGATACGATTGCGGAATTTAAAATACCATTAGAAGAAAAAATTACAGCATTATCAAAAGGTATGGTTGAAAAGCTTCAAATTATTTTAACGTTTTCTCGAAAAGCGAAGTTATACGTACTGGATGAACCACTTGGCGGGATTGATCTCGTTTCTAGAGAGCACGTATTGGATCTCATTCTACAATTTTATAGAGAAGATTGTACGATACTAATCTCAACTCATTTAATAAATGAAGTTGAAAATATTTTTGATGAAGTAATCTTTTTAAAAGATGGAGAAATTGTATTGTATGAAAATGTGGAAGAGTTACGTTTTCAGAGAGGGAAAGCAGTTCATGAATTGTTTAAGGAGGTGTTTAGTAAGTGAAGTCGTTACTTTCTTATTTATGGAATGTGAATAAGAAAAAATATATTGTTACTTTTTTAATTTTTGTGTTAATTGAAGCGATTTTATTTTCACAAATGAGTGTAAAAAAGAGTGAAACAGCTGTGATAAAACAAGAAGCGATATTCGGATTTATTATTATGATCTTCATATTTTATGTATTGTATATGTTTTTACAAACGATGAAGTCGTGTTCACGTTTACTAACAAATCCATTGCTACGGGTTACAGCGATATCTGGGAAACAATATGTTTTTTCTATCCTTATCTTCTTTTTTATTGTAATGGCTATATGGTATGGAATATGTGGAATTCTTTTCTATGTGGGTTATGTATTAGCATTTCCTACGACGTATGTATATATAGATGCAAAAGAGGTTATGCAAGCAGGTATAATAAATAATTTAATATACACAATGAGTGATTTGTTTGAATTTTCATTTGCGGTGTTACAAATTTTATTAGCAGTTACTCTCGTTAAATTGCTTACTAAGAAGAAGAAGATACAAAATATAATGATTGTCATTATTTCTCTAATAGTAAGTATATCGATTACTTTAGTGACAACATTGCTAGGGAAATTAGCTCCAGCTTTCCAAGGGTTGCGAAGAGTAGAATATCGTAGTGAAAGTGACAATCTGTTTATTGATATGTTTCAAGAAAATGGATTTAATATGTTTAATATAAGTTTTATGATAATTGTTAGTGCCTTACTAGTATATGTAATTGCTTATATCATCGACAAAAAACTAGAAGTCTAAAGGAGGAGTCAGCATTGGGAAACGTAGTAGTGAAATTAGAAAATGTTCGAAAAAAGATTGGTAAGACAGAAATTATTCGGGGCTTATCATTTGAGGTTCAAGAAGGAGAAGTATACGGGTTCCTTGGACCGAACGGTAGTGGTAAGACGATGACAATTCGTATGATGACAGGTCTTATTTCGATGACAGAAGGTGATATTACAATTTGTGGCCATAGTATTCGCACAGAGCGTGAAAAGGCGCTAGAGCAAATTGGAGCGATTGTAGAAAATCCCGAGCTATATGATTATATGACAGGAATGCAAAACTTAAAGCAGTTTGCAAACATGGCAATTACCCCAATTAGTAAAGAGCGTATCGCTGAAATTATAAAGCTTGTTGATTTAGAGCATGCCATTCATAAAAAGGTGAAAACATATTCACTTGGAATGAAACAACGCCTAGGAATCGCACAAGCGTTACTTCATCAACCAAAAATATTAATTTTAGATGAACCGACAAATGGATTAGATCCAGCTGGTATTCGCCAAATTCGTGACTATTTACAACGATTAGCGAAGGAAGAAAATATTGCAGTCATTGTATCAAGTCATTTATTAAGTGAAATTGAATTAATGTGTGACCGCGTCGTTATTATAAAGCAAGGTGAGTTTGTGCAAGAGTATAACTTACATGAACAAGCGAAGCATGATGAAACGGTAGTTGTAGCGTTTGAAGTAGATCAAGTTCAGAAAGCAAATGAAATCATTAAAGGTAAGGAACAAGGGAATGTAATTGTGACACCTATAATGAAAGAAGAGATTCCGCAAATTGTAAAAGAGCTAGTAAATGCTGATGTACTCGTATACGGTGTTACTGTTCAAAATAAAACGTTAGAGGATGAATTCTTAGCGATTACAGGGGGAGTGAAAGCGTAATGTTTAAATTAATTCAAAATGAATTTTTGAAGTTACATGCGAAAAAAGGTATGTATATTTTAATAGGTGTAATTGCAGCATTGGAGATTTTGGGAGTTTTAGCGATGCTGAAATGGGGCGGAGGACATGAGTTTAAAGGATCATATTTAGATTTTGTAAGTTCAGAGATTGGTTTAATTACCTTGTTTGCAACAATTTTTGGAATTACGATTGCTTCTCGTACAATTACTGATGAGTTTCAAAAAGGTACAATTAAGCAGTTATTAATCCGTCCTAGAAAACGAATTACAGTTTTGTTCTCTAAATATATTACAGTGTTACTTACTATATTATTTATCATATTTGCTAGCACGTTAATCGCAATGATTATTGGTGGGATTGTAATGGATGGTAGTAAAACAGAATTAACGTTAGGAATCATAATGAAGTCCATTTTATATCAAGTACTTTCACCGTTCTTCTTTGCAACTCTTGCCTTTTTCTTGGCAAACGTATTTAGAAAGTCTGTATTACCATTAATTATTACGTTGTTCCTATTTTTCTTGCAAGGAGCAATTAATATGGTGCTAATAATGTTTGCAAAAGGTGTAGCGAAATTTGTTGTGTTCTTCCATTTAAATTTAAGTGTTTACGACAGCAATAAATTAGTAAGTGGCGGAGTAGAACCACCATTTACAGAATTTACG
>NZ_JBFUIN010000169.1:0-6503 GCF_056401855.1 Bacillus sp. P4_D3 | reverse complement strand
CTTCCTTATCATTCATTTCAATTATTTAGTTTGACACTTTAGACTCTTCGATTTTCGAACGAAGAACCATTTGCAAGATACCACCGTGACGGTAGTAGTCAATTTCAACTTCACTATCGAAACGAGCTACTACTTCAAATTGCTTCTCTTTTCCTTCTGAATCGATTGCAACTACTTTTACAAGATCGCGTGGTCTAACCGTTTTGTCAATTTGAATTTCAAATGACTCATCACCAACAAGACCTAACGTTTCAGCACTGTCTCCATCTTTAAATTGTAATGGTAATACGCCCATTAATACTAAGTTACTGCGGTGAATACGCTCGAAGCTCTCTGCGATTACTGCTTTAATACCTAATAAGTTTGTACCTTTCGCAGCCCAGTCACGAGAACTTCCCATACCGTAGTCTTTACCAGCAACAACTAGAAGGCCTGTGCCATCTTCTTTATATTTCATCGCAGCATCATAGATAGATGTTACTTCACCAGTTGGCCAATATGTTGTATATCCGCCTTCTGTTCCTGGTGCGATTTGGTTTTTAATACGGATGTTTGCGAATGTACCACGCATCATAACTTCATGGTTACCACGACGAGAACCGTAAGAGTTAAAGTCAACTGGTTGTACGCCGTTTTCTAGTAAATAACGTCCAGCTGGCGTATGCTTACCAATTGAACCTGCTGGTGAAATGTGGTCTGTCGTTACAGAATCTCCAAATTTACCAACTATGCGTAAACCTGATAACGTTTCAACTTCACCCGGCTCTTTAGATAATCCTTCAAAGAACGGTGGGTTTTGAATGTATGTTGAATCATTATCCCAAGTATATAAAGCTTCATTTGAAGTTTGGATTTCATTCCAGCGCTCATTACTGTTAAATACTTGTGCATATTCTTTTTTGAACAATTCAGATGTAACAACACTTTGAACTACATCTTCAATTTCTTTAGCTGATGGCCAAATATCATTAAAGTAAACAGCATTACCATTTACATCTTTACCGATTTCATCATTTTTCAGGTCAATATCAACAGTACCTGCAAGTGCATATGCCACAACAAGTGGTGGTGATGCTAAGTAGTTTGCTTTTACAAGTGGATGAATACGACCTTCAAAGTTACGGTTACCAGATAAAACAGATGTTACTAATAAATCGTTTGCTGCGATTGCTTCTTCTAATTCCTCTGCTAATGGACCAGAGTTACCGATACAAGTCGTACAGCCGTAACCAACTGTTTGGAAACCTAATTGATCTAAATACGTTGTTAAACCAGACTTATCTAAGTACTCTGTAACAACTTTAGATCCTGGTGCTAATGATGTTTTTACGTAACCAGGTACTTTAAGTCCTTTTTCAATTGCTTTCTTCGCAACTAAACCTGCTCCAATTAATACGTATGGATTTGACGTATTTGTACAGCTTGTAATCGCAGCGATTGCAATTCCGCCTGTTTTCATCGTTACTTCTTGATCTTTTAATGTAACTTTCACTTCTTTATCAAACTCTTGCTCATTGAATCCAAGTCCTTGTGTTCCAACTGGTGCTACAACAGCCTTATGGAACTCTTCTTTCATATTTGAAAGCGGAATTAAATCTTGCGGACGTTTCGGTCCAGAAAGGTTAGATTCGATTGCATTTAAATCAATTTCAACAAGATCAGTATAGATTGGATCTTTACTGTCTGCTGTATAGAATAAACCGTTTGCTTTACAATATTCTTCAACAACGCGAATTTGCTCTTCATCTCTACCTGTTAAACGTAAGTATTCTAATGAAATGTCGTCGATTGGGAAGAATCCACAAGTTGCACCGTATTCTGGTGCCATATTTGAAATTGTTGCACGGTCAGCTAAAGGCATGCTCTTTAGTCCACTACCGAAGAACTCAACAAATTTACCAACTACACCTTTTTGACGTAACACTTGTGTTACTTTTAATGCAACATCAGTTGCTGTTGTACCACTTGGAAGTGTACCAGTTAATTTCACACCGATTACTTCAGGCACTGGGAAATATGAAGGCTGTCCAAGCATTCCTGCTTCTGCTTCAATACCACCAACGCCCCATCCAAGAACACCGATACCATTAATCATTGTTGTATGTGAGTCTGTTCCAACTAATGAATCTGGGTATGCAACTAAGTCACCTTCAGCATTTTTCACCGCATGAACAACCGGTGCTAAATATTCAAGGTTTACTTGGTGTACAATACCTGTTGCTGGTGGAACTGCACGGTAGTTATCAAATGATTTCTGTGCCCAGCTTAAAAATTTATAACGTTCTTCATTACGTTTAAACTCTAAGTCCATGTTGAATGCAAGCGAGTCTGCTGTACCCGCTCTATCAACCTGTACAGAGTGGTCAATTACAAGGTCTACAGTAATTTCTGGATTAATTTTATCAGGATCTCCGCCCATATCTGCCATTGCTTTACGAAGCGAAGCCAAATCTACAACAGCTGGAACACCTGTGAAGTCTTGTAAGATTACACGAGATGGTTTAAATGGAACATCGATATCTTGAACATCTTTCGTTCCCCATTTCGCTAAATTTGTAACATGTTCTTCTGTAATTACGCGTCCGTCTACTTGACGAAGTACAGATTCAAGTAAAACTTTCACGGAATATGGTAATTGAGATACGTTGCCAACCCCTGCGTTTTCAAGCGCTTTCAATTGATAATAATGATACGTCTTTCCATCTAGTTCAAAAGTTGCACGTGATTGAAATGGATTATGTTTGACCATTATGTTTCCCCCCTGTTAAACGTGACTAAGTTGTCTGAATATAAAATGTAGACAAACTTTTCAATACCTTACGATAATATCTTATTACAACTTTCTAAATAAGTAAATAATAAGAAACTTATGGATTATCATAAGTTTTCTTTATCTTTCTAAATTTGAATAGTGTCCATGCTCTTTATTAATACTATTACTATAAAGTAAAGCACTCTTTCAGCGTTTTACTTTACGTTCATATATGCTATGAACGACTCATGGTTCGTCTATAAAAAACATTATAGAGGTGAGAAAAATGGGTAAACGAAAAGCCAATCACATTATTTCAGGAATGAATGCTGCATCCGCACAAGGACAAGGAACTGGTTATAACGAAGAGTTCGCAAACGAACCTTTAACACCAGCGCAGCGACAAAATAATAAGAAACGAAAAAAGAATCAGTAACGAAAAATCCCAAAAGGTACACCTTTTGGGATTTTCTCTAATGTTTATAACGTAATAACTCCGAAACTGTTACAAATCGATAACCCTGCTTTTTCAGCTCAGGTAAAATTTTTGCTAATGCCGCCACTGTTTGACTACGATCACTTCCTCCATCGTGCAACAGTACAATATCTCCACTTTTAGCATTTTTCACAACATGATTTACAATGGATTCAGTACCTGGATTYGCCCAATCACGAGGATCTTGATGCCATGACCATAGAACAATTTGATACCCAGCTCTTTTTGCCGTAGTAAATACAGCATCATTAATATATCCACCTGGTGGACGGAACAATAAAGGTTCTTTCGCCCATTTTTCAAAATATTTCTTTCCATTTAAAATATCATGTTCTAATTTTTCATCCGATGAATTACTCGCATACAAATGATTCATCGTATGATTTCCAATTTCATGTCCTTCTTTCAACACTTGCTTTACTAAATATGGATTACGCTGAACTCGAAATCCAATCATAAAAAAAGTCGCTTCTGCCTTATATTGATGTAATAAATCTAGAATTTGCGGCGTATATGTTGGATCTGGTCCATCATCAAACGTAATTGCAATAACCTTTTCATTATTTGGCACTTCCCACGTTACATAGCCAGTTGGCTCTAGTTCTTTTCTGAGCAACATTTTAGCTTCCACTTTGTCCACTTGAAATATATGTACTGCGCATAGTAAAGAAAAAACTAATAGAAAAACCTTCTGTTTCAACATAGCGTTCGTTAAAGTAATAAGGTTGTCGAATACACAACAACCTCATTTACTTTTCTAATTGATCTACATTTCGCATAATATTTTGGAGATTATTTTCGTATTGCTCAAGTTGTGGACGTTGTGTTTCCGAAGCTACTTCTAGCGCATTTTGAATCTGTTCATACGCTTCCTGGACCTCTTGGCGTAACTCTTTTAAATCATGACCGTAGTTTGGATCATTTTTTACAATGTTGTTAAATGTATTTTCTGCTTGTGTAACTCCTTGCTGTGCAGCTTGAAAAGCTTGTTGTTTATCTTTATGATATGGCATTATACAATCCCCTTTCTATAATAGTTAGTCCCATTTATCTTTACCTTTTTTTCTAAAAACATTCTCGTATAAATTAGCAAACTTCTCTCATTCTAATAGGAAGAGGAGGTGTTATATACAATGGGCAAAAACAATCGTGAATCTAAAGAAAAAAAAGGCCAACCTGAACCATTAAGCGGATCTCATAAAGTGAAAAACCGTAACCATTCTCGTCAAAAAAATCATGCGCATCATGATATGTAAAACAAAATATTCACACTAGCTACCTTTGCCACATACAATGTTTATATTTTTTCATTTATTCTTCACCTCTAGTTCATTCATGCATAACATAGTATGAATTGAGATTTTACGGAGGGTGTCTTACATGGGCAAGAAAAAGAAGGATTGTCTTTTTCATGTTGATGGTTTCGAAGAATGGATGGATCAATTTTGTTCTGATTCTTGTAGTAACTTTAGTTTTCCAAATCAAATTCATATTGACCTTTGTGAAACAGAACAAGAATACATTTTGGAAACAGATGTACCAAATGCAACTGCACAAAATGTACTCATTAAAAAGATGGAGACAGGCCTAAACATTTGCATACTTCATAAAAACACTTCTTTACAGCGGATCATTCCTTTACCTGCTAATATCATTTACAAGAAGATGCTAGCCTGCTTAGAGAATGGATATTTAGCCATTCATATTTCCAAAAACGAAGTTGCCAATAAGCATGAAGAAAAAGTCTTTTTTCGAATTAACGATTGATATAAATACAAATATAAGCCCGAGCAACCTTTTAGTTTGCTCGGGCTTATGTTATTTCGCATGTATTTCTATTTTAGAATTTCTAAAGTATCTTTTTTTCAATAAACCTTTTGTCACTAAAAGAACTGGGAACGCTATGCTTGAAAATATAGCTAATATTAAAAATACTAAAAAGCCATTTTGATACCCATAATAATCGAGAAGTATCCCACCAAACCATGGCCCGATTACTCCACCAATTCCTGAAAAACCCATAGCTCCAAAATATGTCCCTTTCAAATGTGAAACAGCTATCTCATCAATAAATACATCTGTCATTGAAAACATTAATACTTCTCCGAATGTAAAAATAATTGTACATATAGCAGCCCCTAACATAGATTCTACTAGTCCAAATCCAAACAATCCCCCGCTCACAAATAACGTTCCAACCATAATAGACGCTAACGGCGTATAGTTTTTACACATTTGAATAACAGGGTATTGAATAACTACTACTGTAATTGCATTTAAAGTTAGCATATATGAGAACAGTTTTACTCCATCTTGAAATATATGTGCGTTTGCAAAATATTGAGATAGTGTCGTCGTTAAATGTGAAAAACCACTATTACTCAAAATAATCCCGACTAAAGCCACTAAAAATACTGTGTCTTTTCGCAAAATCCGAACCGCATTTAACATTGTGACCGGATTTTTTGTAGTTACTTTCTTTTTATCAAGTGGATATTTCTTAAATTGAAGCGCTAATATAACTGTATATAAAATGTACACTCCAGCGGCTACTAAAAAAGGAATTGTTGATTTTGCACTTCCGAGCTRCAATCCAACAATTGGACCAACAGCTACCCCGACATTTACTGCCCCATACCGCAAATTATACGCAAGTAAACGATACTCTGGTTTTGTTAAATCTGATAATAACGCTCTTGATGTCGGTTCAAAAAAAGACCGACATAACCCATTCAAAGCGTTTAATAGAAAGAAACTAAAAACATGATCTGCAACTGAAAACCCTATAAATACAAAAATCCAAACGATCATGGACCATATCATAATCGTTTTCCGGCCAAATCGATCCGATAAATTCCCCCCAATAAAACTAGCAAAAACTCCAACAAGCGCACTCGTTCCAATGATAGCACCGGTCATTCCAGCTGATACGTCTTTAACAGTCGTTAAATAAATCGCTAAAAAAGGAATGCTCATTGAAGTTGCAAACCTAGCAAATAATGTCCCTATAATGATACTCATTCCAAGTGGATGAATATTTTGTAACTTCCCCTTCATCTTTAAACCTACTCTCCCTTTTCTTACATAAAAAAAGAAAGCAAAGGATCTGCTTTCTTTTTCCTTTTTCTATACTTGAGATGTTTATACCCGAGCTGTTCTCGTTATCTCCATATCAATTCCATATGTAAACTGTAGTTCTTTACAAACATCTTTAATCAAAATAGCTACATTATACTTTTCATTAAATTCTAAAAC
>NZ_JBFUIN010000168.1:0-6530 GCF_056401855.1 Bacillus sp. P4_D3 | reverse complement strand
GTTTTAAAAGAGCGACTTGGTAATGAATGTCATCAATTTATTCTGCATGAGAAGAAGAAGTTGCAAAAAATTTATAATTTAACAGAGATGTTACGTGATCGAATTGGTGATGTTCTGTCAAAACAAAAAAAGAATGAAGATATAAATGATTGGTTATTACAATTTAGCCAAAGCATATCACAATATAGTTTTCGGATATTTATTTGTAATGAAGATGGTTTCCAACAATCTGGTAATATTATGAAAAAAGATGGTGAATGGATCATTATGCCAGAGTATTATATGAAGAACTGGAGCTGGCGCCCGTATTTTCTAGAAAATATAATGAAAATGCGTTTTGAGAATAAGGCAAGACTTTCAGATTTATATGCTGATATCGAAACTGGTGAAATGGTACGAACATTTTCATTCCCAATTGATGATGAAAACTTTTTATTTATAGATTTATCGTATGAATATTTATATGAGGAAGATGTTTTATTTTAATGCGCGAAGAGATTCGTGCATTTTTTTGTTTGTTTTTATCATAAATTGGTAATAGTGAAAATGATGATGAAAATGCTGTCTATCGTTGTAAAGATTTTACGAACGAAATCATCCCTTTCTTTGCATAATCATTGTTACAATGAATACTACAAAGACAAGCTCTTTTAAAAGGAAGGTGAAAAAATGAAGAAATATGGAATATGGTTTGTTCTATTTATATGTGTTGCCTTTCTAGTTGGCTATAGTGTCACAACTGTTTTAGGAAAAGAAGAAGTGAAAGTGGATCGGAAAGAAGTGTTTACAACGATACAAAAAGGTTATGAGACGCAATTTTCAATTCGCGGGAAGCAAATATCTATGAATAAGATGATAGAGACATTATCACCATATTTTACAAATAATTTCCTTCAAGTTTTTACAGATGAAAACAGTAGAAATGAAAAACAAAGTGGTGAATATTTACTTCCAGCAAAAGAAGCTCCGTTTTCCTTTAATTCAGAAACAAAAATGTCTTATGATGAGGAACATAAAAATCTATATGTCTACGAGCGGGCAAAGAGTGGACAATATCAAATTGTGACATTGCAAAAGGATAATGGAAAATGGAAACTAGCAGGGTATCATGAAAGTCAGGAACTGTTGACTGAAATAAAAAGGTTACAACAATTATGAGAATAGGGATAGGTGTCCCCTATTCCTATTCTATACCGAGTAGCTGTTGTAATTTTTCAATTTGAAAACCTGCGACAACTTCTCCGTCAATTACAACTGTTGGAGTTGAATAGGACTCATAGTCATATAAAAGACGATTGCGTGCAGCAGCGTCTTTTTTTACGTCAAATTCTTCATATACAACGTTATTATGTTTTAAAAATTCTTTCACAATGGTACAAGGCGGACAATCAGGTTGTGTATAAACCTCAATTTTTTTCATTGTAATTCCTCCCTTTTTCTGTTTTTTATTATATTCTGCCAGTATAAAAAGCGCAATAAAGAAGTAAAAAGATGCTCTTTCATCTTTTTACTTCGTATTTCGACAAATTTTAGTTGAGTTTCTGGCCAAGAACCTTTATCCTAGATTGTGGAACGTTTTTTCTGTTATGACGGATAGAATGAGTATAGCTGTAAAACCTATTGGTAGGAAGATCAGAGAAAGGAGAGATTTCATGTCTCTACTCCAAGGAATTTTAACTCGACTTGTTAGTCTACAAGAACAAGCTGAAAGCGGTGAAGTAGCACAACGCTATTTTGAAGTGAACGGTGAGCGCAAATGTAGCGTGAAATTTTTCGATAAAAGTGAAATGTATGAATTAGAAGTGTATCAACAAGGTGAAAAACCTCAAGTGTATCAATTCGATAACATCGATATGGTTGCAATTGAGATTTATGATATCATTAATTGATACATATAAAAAAGGTACTGCCAAATGGCGGTACCTTTTTTAGTTATATTAATTAATGGGCTATACAGGTAGTAGAAGTTGCAATTTAAGGCGCGATTAAATAAAAGGTTTTTTACAAATGTATATGTATAGGAATTTTTTATTTTTCCTACAATGATAGTAAATATTAATAGGAGGTGCAAAGGATGGAACGCTTACCGATTGTTATTTGTCCTAATTGTCACAGTCATGCTGAAATTAATCATGTATTAACCGCCCAGTCTAATCAAAATGTAATATATACATGTAAGTTTTGTAATTATGTAATTCGAAATATTGAAACGAATAAAGGGTAGTAAGTTATAATTTTTGTTTTTGTCCCATACAATGAGAATACGAAAAGTCTGTCTAATTGAAAGGACGTGACTATGTGGACGGTGAGCATACATTTTATAATGTTTCAGAGAGACATTTGAATTTTGATATGGTATTTAACCGTATTTGTAGTTTCATTGAAAAGGATCCACGAAATTTATATCGATTATCTATTGGGACAGACTCACAAGCGCATCAAAAGGATACGAGGTTTATTACAGCGATACATATTCATCGGGTTGGAAAAGGAGCATGGGGATGTTTGCATCATAAATCAGTGAAAAATAAGCCAGCAACGTTGCGAGAGAAAATATATTTAGAAACACAGTTTAGTCAAGAAATCGCCTATTTATTTACTCCCAATCATATACAAACAATATGGGATTTATTGCACCCATACGCTCAAGATGGAGCAGGATTCATAATGGAAATTCATTTAGATATCGGGAATGATGGTTTAACAAAAGAATTTATTTTAGATATGACGATGAAAATTCAAGCAATGGGATTAACAGCAAAAATTAAACCAGATGCTTATGCGGCATTTAGTTATGCGAACAGATATACGAAATAATGTGAAATGATGTCTATATATTCGCAGTCGTTAAGTATCCCTAACGAAAACTGAATATTACATCTACTAAATAAGCTGAAAAATTTATATAATGAGAGTGCAAGGAGAGGAGCATATGGAAAAGGAATTTGTTTTAACAAGAGAAGAAAAAAATTTATTGTTGGATATTCTGTTTCAGCAAAATTACGCGAGCGAAATTTTAGCGGTGGAGCTTACAGACATTGAGAATGGTTTAAAACAGACAGATGTGACGCAATATAAAAAAATTACAAGATTGTTTTACCGATTAAAAAATAAAGGGTATTAAGCACTACCGGAATGGTAGTCTTTTTTTTATGTTGTATGCTAAAATAGTTGTGTATCTTTATTTTTATTAGAAGAATGTTAGGACAAAATAATAATATGAAAACGCTATCATAAAATGTGAGTAGGATTGGAGAATATAAGCAAGAGAAATGGGGGATGTAACATGATTAGTATTCCGAAAGATGAGTTTCAACAAATTCTTGTGAAGGATTTAATGATTTCATCAGAAAAAGTAGCACATGTCCAAATAGGGAATGGTTTAGAACATGCTTTACTCGTTCTTGTGAAATCTGGATATTCGGCGATTCCTGTTTTAGACCCTATGTATAAATTACATGGGTTAATTAGTACTGCTATGATTTTAGATGGTATTTTRGGATTAGATCACATTGAGTTTGAAAGACTTGAGAATATGAAAGTGGAACAAGTGATGAAGGAAGAGATTCCAGTTCTTATGTTAGAAGATTCTTTTGCAAAAGCTTTAGAAATGACAATTGATCATCCTTTTATTTGCGCTGTCAATGAAGAAGGTTACTTCGAGGGTATTTTAACACGTCGGGCTATTTTAAAATTATTGAATAAAAAAGTGAGACAGCATAATCGATAACGTAGGGAAAGTGACTTCACTGAAAAGGCGAAGTCACTTTTTTTCGTGCATATCAGTTGTGTATGTATTATATTTAAAAAGACATAAAGCATAAGAAAACTTTGAACTAACAAACCGTTCTAATGTATAAAAGTATGCAATTAAATTAAGGATGAAATGCTTATTAAAATTAGGTGTATGGAAGCTAAGGAAAGAGGGAGAAAGTTGCAAATTGATGATTTTCAAATGATGGTTGTGTTAGCTMAGGAATCAAATATGAGAAAAGCGGCGGAACGTTTATTTGTTTCCCAACCTGCGCTTAGTCAACGATTACAATCTATGGAGAAACAATGGGGAATGAAATTTTTTATTCGTTCACAAAAAGGATTAACAATTACACCCGAAGGGGAAAAAGTTGCAAATTATGCAAAAGAAATGTTACAACGGGAAGAGGATATTAAAAGTGAACTGGCTCTTTTTAGAACGGAAACATACGGTACGTTAAAAATAGCTGTTGCATCAGTCATTGGGCAATATTGGCTTCCACCTGTTTTGAAAAAATTTGTGCATAAGTATCCTTCTGTGAAGATAGCTCTGTTTACTGGCTGGAGTAGTGAAGTGCAAAAGCAATTTTATGAAGGAGACGTTCATGTTGCTATACTGAGAGGATCACAAGAATACAAAGGGCAGAAACAACAATTATTTGAAGATGAATTATATTTAGTTGATAAAGAAATAAAAGATATTTCGATGTTAAAAGAGACAAATAGACCATTTATTCAATTTAAAAGTGATTCGACCTACTATGGACAAATACAAAATTGGTGGTATGGATTATTTTCAAATCCACCTAAGCGAACGATTGTAGTTGACCAAATTGAAACGTGCAAACAGCTTGTTTTAAATGGAATAGGTTACGCTCTTTTACCTTCGACTGTTTTAAAAGAAGTGCAGGAAAATATGTATAAAACACCTGTTCAATTAACGAGAGAAACATGGTTATTGACGAGTGACTCGGCAAGGCAGTTGAAGCAAGTACAAGCATTTTTAGAAATTATAGAAGAAATTCAAATGGAAAAATAAGATTATTGTCTTGCTACTCGCTCTATCGTTTGGTAGAGTAACATTATAAATGGATTTAGGAGGCAACAAGAATGAAAATGATGGACGCTAACGAAATTATTTCGTTTATTCAAAACAGTGAAAAGAAAACTCCTGTAAAGGTATACATAAAAGGGGATTTAAAAGAAGTAACATTCCCTGAAACGGTACAAGCATTTGTAAATAAAAAATCTGGTGTATTATTCGGAGAATGGTCTGAAATTAAGGCAATTCTTGATGAAAATAACAAGCACATTGTTGACTATGTAGTTGAGAACGACCGTCGTAATTCTGCAATTCCAATGCTTGATTTAAAAGGTATCAAAGCTCGTATTGAGCCAGGCGCGATTATTCGTGACCATGTAGAAATTGGTGACAACGCTGTTATCATGATGAATGCAACAATTAACATCGGTGCTGTAATTGGTGAAGGTACTATGATCGACATGAACGCAGTGCTTGGTGGACGTGCAACAGTTGGTAAAAATTGTCACGTAGGTGCAGGTGCTGTACTTGCCGGTGTTATTGAGCCACCTTCTGCAAAACCAGTTATCGTTGAAGATGATGTTGTAATTGGTGCAAATGTAGTGGTTCTAGAAGGCGTTACAGTAGGTAAAGGTGCGGTTGTAGCAGCAGGTGCTGTTGTAACAGAAGATGTGCCTCCATATACAGTTGTTGCGGGAACTCCGGCACGTGTAATTAAAGAAATTGATGAGAAGACAAAAGCAAAAACTGAAATCAAACAAGAGCTTCGTCAATTAAACCCAGAGAAATAAAAAACAAAAAGCGTAAGAGCATGAATGTGCTCTTACGCTTTTTATAGATAGAGGTGCAAAAATGACAGTAAGCAAATTTGTCCAAGTTCGTAGAGATTTACATAAAATTCCGGAAATCGGATTTAAAGAGTGGAAAACACAACAGTATATTTTAGATTATATAGGAACGCTTCCTAACGAATGTTTGGAAGTGAGAACATGGAAAACAGGTGTAATTGTTAAAGTAAATGGGAAAAATCCTGAAAAAATAATAGGTTATCGTGCAGATATAGACGGTCTACCTATTACAGAGGAAACTGGATATGAATTCTCTTCTGTCCATGAAGGAATGATGCATGCATGTGGACATGATTTGCATGCAACAATCGGTTTAGGCCTTCTAACAGCGGCTGTAAGCGAAAGAATAGATGATGATCTTGTATTTATATTCCAACCAGCTGAAGAAGGTCCAGGTGGTGCACTTCCTATGTTAGAAAGTGATGAGTTAAAAGAATGGAAGCCTAATATGATTCTTGGACTTCATATTGCGCCTGAATACTCTGTGGGAACAATTGCGACAAAAGAAGGTTTATTATTTGCGAATACATCAGAGTTATACGTTGATTTAAAAGGAAAAGGTGGACATGCTGCATATCCGCATACAGCAAATGATATGATTGTTGCAGCGAGTCATCTCGTTACACAACTTCAATCAGTTATTAGTCGTAATGTGGATCCCCTTGACAGTGCGGTAATTACAATTGGGAAAATTACAGGTGGTACAGTTCAAAACATTATCGCAGAAAAGTCTCGTTTAGAAGGAACAATTCGAACGCTATCAGTGGAATCAATGAAACGTGTTAAAAGCCGAATTGAGGCAATTGTTGCGGGAATAGAAGCTTCCTTTCAATGTGAAGCTGTTATTGACTACGGAGCGATGTATCATCAAGTGTATAACCATGAAG
>NZ_JBFUIN010000167.1:0-6537 GCF_056401855.1 Bacillus sp. P4_D3 | reverse complement strand
ATTTGGATTGCAGAAAACATCGCAACATTTTTCGGAGCATGGCAATATCCAAATCAACGAGAAGCATGGAATCTCGTTCACTTAAGCAAAATTAGCTCATGGTTTTTACTCGTTGTTATTAGCATTATGATTGTTACACAACTCAAACATTTGAAGGAGTCGAAAAGATAATACTGATTACGTTAGAAATATTAGAAACATTAGAATTAATTGATTTTCTCTACTTGCTCAATAAAAAAACGAAATCCATCTGGGATTTCGTTTTTTTAAGCAATTAAATTCAAAACTATAGAGATTTCACAAGACGTTCCATCGCCTTCATTTGACCAATATGATCCGCTTCATGATAAAGCATCATACCGTAAAGCTCCCCTACTGTTTCCAATCCTAAGAACGGCTCTGGAAGTTTATTTTCAAATGCTTCTGCTGGAATTTCATTAATGCGCTTCGCTTGCTCTTGTAACTGAGACTTTAACACTTCTAATGATGGCCCTTCTGTTTCCCATTTAGATGGTCTTGATCCATATCCAAACATACCTGGATATTCACTTGGTAAATGTTTAAATTCTCTTCCAAACATGAAAGTCTCTGCTGCAGATAACACGTGACCGATATGCCAGCGGATTGTGTTATTAAAGCCATCCGGCTGCTTATCCGCAGTTTTGTCATCTAAAGTTTCCATAAATTTAAGTAATGCTCCACGCGTTATTTCAAATTGTTTTAAACCAACTATTCTATTCATTTTATCGTCCCCTTTTTTATGTACAATTTATTATGAGCTAAAAATGTTCAACTTATTAAAGTTTCACCTTGTTTAATCTATCAGAAACAATTAAAAAATACATCTAATATGCTTAACGCACTTTGGCAATATGTTTTTTAAAAAAGGTACAACCTTCGGAAATATAGAATTACTTAGTGCGCAAATATTTCAGTAAACAAAAGAGGAGTGTAATTGCATGGTAGATGTTTTAAAACAACAATATAATCTTATTAGTTCTACAAGGGAAAATCTATTTACATTTTTGGAAGAAATTCCACAAGAAAAATTACACAGCACAGTTCCTAACTTCGGAAGTGGCAGTATTATAAAAACCCATATTCATGTAGCCGATTGCTATCGATACTGGCTTGGAACATTCGCATTTAACCAAAAACGAGCAGATTTTTCATTTGCTAGCGATTATGAAATTGAACATGCAGATGTGAAAAAAGTCCGTGCTAGATTTAAAATAGTAGATGAAGTTGTACAACGCTTTTTAGATGAATACAATAACCGGTGGCTCGAAAATATAGCAAATGAAGTGAAATGGCAAAAAGAACCTTGGAGCACAACTCCGCTATGGCTTTTAACTCATACAGAAACACATGAATTTCATCATAAAGGACAAATCGTATCTATGGCTCGTCACCTTGGATACACTCCTCCTGACACAGACCTTAGTTAATTCAATTGTTCTAACAAATGAATTACTATAACTGTCGTTAGCATTGTTTATGTATACGGAAAGGCTCTTCATTCTTTTTGATGTTGTTTATAGTTTTGCAAATTTTTTTGCGGCACAAACTTGTATTATATTTTAATTATGTTTGTGTCGTGTTCTTATTAATTAGTTTCATATCCATAAAAAATATATTAATATGTTTCCTTTTATTATTTCAGTTACCTAATCAATAAGAGGTTCTTTCTTTTTATTATGACTTTACACACGATAAATACGAAAATTCCGAAAATAAAAGTTGAAAATGCTGGTAACACTTTATCATTTGGCACGTACACACTCCAAAAAGAATTAAGAAGCGCATGAAAAATTAGACACATAAAAATACTTTTAGTTGCGTTAATAATTGTAGTTAATAAGAAAGATACGGCAATTGTCGTAATTATAAAGKCTATAAAATCCCTTTGAGTTTGATTCGTACCTGGAATAAACCATAACGGCCAGTGCCAAATAGCCCATATAACGCTCACAATAACCGTACTAAAAAATGCCGAAAACCTTTTCTGAAGGGCAGGTTGTAAGAACCCTCTCCATCCGATTTCTTCAAGACCGCCACCAATAATCATTATTGGAAAGCTAAGTAATGCCACGTATAATGGTTTTTGCATCGTTGCTCCACCAAATATCGTTGGAAGATAACAGCTAATAAAAGCTAGAACAACAATTAGAACATACCATACAAAGTGATGCCTAGGATTAACAATATTTTTAATAAACACTCTGAACTCTTCTTTTGATCCATATTTTTTCTTTAAACTAATTGCAATGATTGATGGCATGATCCCTCCGAAAACAAATAATATCATCGCTAACGGTGTACCAAATGTCGTAATGTTTAATTTTATTAGGCTAATTAATAGCCCCCATAGTATCCATGTAAATATAAAATTGCGTATTACATATCGTTTAATCTCATTCCCCATTTACTTGCCTCCTTTATTTTAATTAGAGCATAAATTTAGAGATATGAAAATCACTTATGCTAAATTATTCCAAAACATTAAAGGAACCTCCCTACTCTATCAGGCTTTTCTGGATAGGCCGACTCCTACCTACTTTGCTTCGGTCAAAGTTCGAAGTTGGAGTCTCACTATCCGTTAATACGGGATAAACAATCAAAACATGCTCTTGTAAAGTGACAATAACGTTATTTAATTCTTGTTTAACTACGGTGCAAATTAGTGGTACATGCTTATTTCCCACTAAAAATATCTATAAAAATTCATGTTCATTTAAAAGCGGAATGAAAAACAATAATAATGATATTAGCAAAAAGTTTGATGATGTATTTTGTTGTGTATAAAACTTTTATTATTTGTTTTAGGTATACCATGCCATTATAAAATTCATGTAATATCAAAGTAAGAAACATACTTTTCAAACAATACAAAAAATAAAACTCTTCTTCAATGTAGATCAAAAATATTTATATACTCTATCACCAACCTTAAGGAGAAATTTATAATGAGATTAGRGAGTGAAAGAATTTATTTAAGGCCTCTTTGCGAACTAGATGCATCCATTATATTAGAAAGTACGATGGATACAGAGATACGTTATATGACTGGAACTAAGCCCACTTTTTCATTGGAGCAAATTAAGACACATATAGACCATATAAATAATGATTCAAGTCGCTATGATTTCGCTATTTGTTTACAAAGCACTGACGAAATGATTGGAGAGTTGTCGATTTTAGATATTGATGAGGAGAACAAAAGAGCAGGATTCAGAATATCAATGCTTTCCATAGCATTAACAGGACAAGGCTATGGAACTGAAGCTATTAAAATTGTTTTAAGATTTGTTTTTGAACAACTATCATTAAATCGTTTACAGTTAGAAGTATTTAGCCATAATTTACGCGGAATTAGAGCTTATGAAAAGGTTGGGTTTGTAAAAGAAGGAACCTTACGTCAATCCTTATTTTATAACGATACGTACTCGGATGAAATTATTATGGCCATACTTAAAAGTGATTATAAAAATATACTATAAAGAACCGATACTTGTTTCATCCAAGTATCGGTTCCCTATATACAAAAGTGCTATTCTTCTTACATATAAAACAAATATTTCTCCACTTAATCCCTTGCAAAAAACTCCCTCGTTACATCAATAAATTGCTGTAACGGAGCTGTCATCCATTTATCTTTATGCCAAGCAATTTGTGTATAAATCGGACTGATTGTATTTTCTAAATATAACTCTTTTATCGTTCCTTCTCGTATATCTTTTTCTACTACTATTGCCGGTAAAACAGCTATACCTAAATCTGCAATGACACATTGTTTAATTGCCTCGACACTAACAAACTCAATCTTATTTGCTGGGTATACATCTTCTGCGCGAAATAGCTCTTCAAATAAAGTCCGATACGAGCAACCGAGTTCTGTTAATAAAAGTGTTTCATTCTCTAAATCTTTTATAGAAACGGAAGATTGTTCAAGTAAACGATGCGTAGGAGCAGCTACTACTTTTAATTCTTCTTTCATAAGTGGCTCTACATGTAAAACGTCTTCTGTTTTACATTCGTCTAAAATAAATACAAGGTCTACTTTCCCCTCCATCAATTGTTCCTTCGCATCTTTATTGGAATGCGCTGGTTTAAATATAAGTTTTATTTGGGGAAATTGCGCTTTAAACCTTTTTAATATGGAAGGGAGCCTGTATGTACATTGACTTTCTTGCGCACCAATTATTAACGTACCTGCTATTTCCTCATCATCTTTCACAGCCATTTTCGCTTCGTTACTGAGCGCAATCATCTTATCGGCATATAGTTGAAACTTTCTTCCTGCTTCAGTTAAGAAAAGGCGTTTTCCCAATCTCTCAAATAACGGCGTACCAAGCTCAGTTTCTAACGTTTTAATTTGCGCTGTTACGCTCGATTGGGCAAAGTTTAATTTCTTCGCAGTTTGGGTAAAGTTCAAAGTCTCTGCCGCTACTTTAAATGTAATTAATTGTTTTATCTCCATTTGCTATTCCCCTTTTCAATCGATATTTTCGATTGATTCCATCGAAATAATCTTCTTTGTCTATTGATATTTGTATTGTATGATAAAGAACATCTACAAACAATATAAATGGAGGTATTCCATATGAAAGCACTTTGTTTCGAACAGTTTGGAAATGCTGATGTACTACAATATAAAGAAATAGCTGATCCAATCATAAATCCAAATGAAATTCTTGTTCGCATGCAAGCAATTGGTTTAAATTTCGCTGATATTTATAGACGCCGCGGCGATTATCATCTCGCTGGTAATCCGCCTTATATATTAGGTTATGAAGGGGCTGGTATTGTTGAAAAAGTAGGAGCTAACGTTACTACTATCAATCCCGGAGACCGCATTGCATTTGCTGACGTTCCATTTGCAAATGCAGAATTAGTTGCTGTTCCATCAGAAAAAGCAATTCCACTTCCAGATTCTATTTCTTTTGAAACAGCCGCTTCTATCTTATTACAAGGATTAACAGCACATTATTTAACGAAAGATAGCTATCAAATAAAACAAGGTGATATAGCTTTAGTACATGCCGCAGCTGGTGGTGTTGGTCAGCTTCTCATCCAAATGATTAAACTACAGGGCGGAACAGTAATCGGTCTTACATCATCAAAAGAAAAAGCACAAGTAGCTACGTTAGCCGGTGCCGATCACGTATTTTTATATAACGAAGCATGGCATACGAAAGTACTTGAAATAACTAACGGTACTGGAGTAAATGTTGTATATGAATCAGTAGGTTCTACATTAGAGGAAAGTTTTAAAGCGACTAAAGTTGGTGGTACTGTCGTGTTTTACGGAATGGCCGGTGGTAATCCTGCGCCAGTTGATCCACGTATGCTTATGGATACTTCGAAAACTTTAACTGGCGGAGACCTTTGGAATGTACTTATATCTTACGAAGAGCGAAAAGAACGTTCCTCTCAACTATTCGAATGGATTGCGAATGGAAAATTAAACATCGCGAGTCCTACTACATTCTCTTTACAAGATGGTGCTCTTGCACATGAATTATTAGAGAGCCGTAAAAGTACTGGGAAGATTTTATTAATCCCATGATTCATCTAACTAAARCAGGAAGCTAGATTTTGCTAGCTTCCTGTTCTTATTTCTATTTGAGATATTATTATATTTCCACACTTTCTTTTCCTTTTTCAACATAACTCATATCCCCAACCGATTCGACTGTATACTTCCCATCTTCATATAAAACTTTCGTTACACTTGCATTTTCCACTCCAAGTTTTGTTTTACTACGATCCAGCATTTCTATTAATGCAGTAATCAGAAGTCCATGAGCTACAACTAAAACGTTGCCTCCACCATTTTCAGCAGCTTCTTCACTAATCCTATTAATTTCTTTTTTTATACGAGTAGAAAATACTGCCCAATCTTCTGCCTGTTTTGTAGGGTCTGCTGCTCTAATCAGATTAATAACTTCTTCAATAGAATACTTCATGAGTTCGTCTGGTGATGTAACACCTGCAGCTTTTCCGATAGCATCCCACATAATTTCAACTTTTTCGCCTTCAAAAGTGCCAAAGTTCAATTCACGTAAATCTTTTCTTGTCTCAAGTTTTAACTTTGATTGCTCATTATATTTTAATACTAAATTAGCAGTTTCAATCGCTCGACCGCTATCACTACTATATACACTAGTAAAATGAGTATCTTTTAATCCCATTCCTAGATTCGCGGCAACTTCAACACCTTTTTCTACTAACGGAGAATCCGCCCAACCTTGCACGCGATGATTCGCATTTAATATTGTTTTACCGTGTCTTGTAACATATAACGTAACTAATTTCCCATTACTATCTGTTTCTCGCGTCTTCATCATATTCTCTCCCTTTACATTTCTATATCAATCTTATCATCTCAATTATCCATCGCGCAAAATATACGTAAGTAGATCTGCTTACTAAAAAACGCTATCTTTCTGTACATCCCTACAAAAAGATAGCATTTTTTATGATTACATTTCTTAATCGGTACTTTTATTCAGAAAAAGCACTCGAATACTGAAC
>NZ_JBFUIN010000166.1:0-6564 GCF_056401855.1 Bacillus sp. P4_D3 | reverse complement strand
ATTTCATATAGCGGACATATACTATTGTAAGGTCGGCATCCAAATGACCCAAATAAATACCCATGCCAAGAAATAAAACTACAAAGTATTTCTTGGCACCTTTTACATAAAATAAATAAATTTATTAAAAATGTACAAACCTAATTAAAAACCTACACATATAATGTATTCTACCTTTCTATTAATTTATTAAAGGGATTTATTTTATATAAATCCCTTCTTTTTTAAGTATTTAAATACTTAATTTAATCTACATAACATAATAATTCCTAAAAACAAAATAAGATAAGAGCTTTCCCCTTATCTTTATTTAAAGCGCTATTAAATTACTCGTTGAACACTAATAGCATCTAGGCTTGTCATATTAATATTCACAGCAGCATCCACCCAAATAAGAAATCCATCCTCTATACGAATAAAGACTCCTATTCCATCGATTGGATCTCCACCTAAAAAAACTCTAATTTTGTCGCCTTCCCGTAAACCATTTAATCTTCTTCGTCTTTCAAAATTCCCCAATTCCCTTACTTCCTCACGGTCTCTTTTTCTTCGGTTTCTAATACATTCATCACATTCACATCTACGTTCAAAAGACATTTAACATAACCCCTTTTTCCTAAAAAACTTATTTGCACTATATATTATGAAAGAAATAAATTAATGGATTAGATGTTCTTCCTCTACCAATTGCCCAATTAGCTAATTTATTTAAAATGAAAATTACTAATTTCAACAATTGTACAAGCCATTTTGTATTACTTACATACATTAACAATGAGATGATAATCATCTTATACCCCAAAACCCTAAATTACTTGTTCGGTAACTATCTTTAAAAGATAGAAAAAAGGACAGTTTTCAACTGTCCTTTTTTATTATTTACAAAGATATATATTTTGAAAATTAAACCCCTCTTACTAATAAATACATATATTATATAGTGCTCTAACACACTATTAAAAAGCACTCCCTTAAGTAAATATGTGAAGTGGATTAGCCTAAAACCGAACTTCAATAATCRGGCGCCTTAATTGAGCAAGGATCACAAAAATCATCAAACTTTATTCAAAATCTACAACAAAGCATATAAATTTCGTATCTATCCAACGAAGGAACAAAAAATATTAATTGTTAAAACCATTGGGTGCAATCGCTTTGTATTCAATTTCTTATTGAGCGAATGGGGCAGTTTATTTAAAGAAGTAAATCAAATCGCATAGGCTACAAAAAAGAAAGCAAACTAAAATCGTGGGTGCTGATGACGAATAAACACAACTCCGCTATCTGTATATAGTGTATTTATTATAGTTGGCATCCTTGAAGGAATAACTAAATCAAGCTACAAGGGTGGTGAAAAAATGGCTAAAAATAAGAATAATCAATTGAAGAACAATAAAAATGCTGTACCAAAAGCAGATGTAGAATTTGCGGGAGAAAATGGACTTGAAAAAATCGCATTAAGAGCCCAAAAAAAATCAAAATAAGTAAACAATAGGGGGCAGTAAATCTGTCCCTTTGTTCCTCAAAATTAACATAGTTCTTCAAAAAAATAAGCATCTTTTGTTAGCATAAAACCAATGTATTGCAAAACCTGGAAAGTCCCCTCAGAAGTTCTGAAAGTACTTTCCATTCACATAATTAGTGTTATCGTAAGTCAATGTTATTGTTAGTTTGGATTCGACTTTTGTATAGTTGACGAAATTTGATGAAAGAGATAATTCTCCAAGGTAAGATATATCCCAGTGCTACAGTCATAAATAGTGCTGCTTCTGTTTCTGGACCTAGCCATTTTAAATAATCACGAAGTAAAAAACGGATAATAAGTACGATGAGAAAGGTAATAATAAAGCTCTTGTTTCTTACAGCATAAATATGCTGATCGAATCGGAGTTCATAGTGAGTGGTCCAAATAAGTGGAATTGACAAAAGAAATCCAAAGATAGCTGCACAAATCCATACCCAGCCAGCGGCATGTGCTTTTGGATTTAAGATGATGTGAATGCAGGGGAGTAACAAAAATAGTATGGGTAAGAGAATGCGGGTTCCGTTTCCTTTAATAGGGCGATACATTGCCAAAGTTCTACGCCATATGACTAACGCAGCAATTATGATTACAATAGTGTAAAACGAAGAAGAATCCATGATTTCACCTCAACACATAGAATATTTCAATTATATGGAAAGTACAGATGGTTGGATAGTGGTATTCATCCTGATTGGGGAAATATAACATTAATTTGTGATATCATATATAGGTATTTGCCATTACATACTATTGCAAGAGGTAAGCAAAGAGGCTTATCCCTTATGTATCAAGGATTACGCCTTTTTTTCTTTTGAAAGATTTATAGAAAAAAACATACTTGTTTTATTAAGTATGCAGTCTCAGAATTGTCCTTATTTCCCATATAACAATCGCATATTTGCTAGTTAGTTTAATACTTTTTGTAATGGAACAGCTGCAATCTAAAATTATGATTTGAGTACATGCAATATATACAATACCCCTGGCATATAGCTAATAGCGTATAGCGCGCTTATAGCTAAACAACAAGTCCACTGCCAAAGTAGGGCTATTTTTTTCTGCCTTTTGTGGTAATATCGGTGTTGCCGTTTCACGCATTAGTTTATATTCAAGCTGTGCAGTGATAATAAAGCTGTTTAATTGTAAACGTAAAAGAGCGATATCCTAAAAACTACGATAGACGGTATAATAAAAGCAATATATATAGAAATACGTTTGCTTTCGAAAGGGAGTACATATATGAAAATAAAAAAGGGCAAAAAACACTTGGTTATGCTTTTGAACAAGCTACAAAGCATAGGAAATACCCGAAATTAATAAGGATAATTTATAGGAGGTACTTTAAAATGTTTATCGTAAATGTTGAAGGTGCTATAAGGAAAAATGATAAATGGCTTATTATTGAAAGAAGCAAAAAAGAGGAACATGCTGGTGGTTGGCTTTCTCTTGTGGGAGGTAAGGTAGATATAGAAGGGAATTCATCAGACATATTAGAGAGAACAGTAAAGCGAGAAATATTAGAAGAAGTCGGTGTGAGCGTAAAAGACAGGCTAAATTATGTACATAGTACGTCATTCGTAACCGATACAGGTGAAAATGTTGTGGATATTGTTTTTCTTTGCGAATATGAATCGGGGGAGGCATTTTCTAAAAGTCACGATGAGGTTGAAGAAGTATTATGGTTAACTACTGATGAAATATTAAATCACCCCAATTCGCCAATTTATTTAAAAGAAAGCATTAATCAGGCGGAAGCGTTGATTCGTATTCATTCTTCATAACGCTTTAAATTTATAATAGAAGTAAAGTTGTTATACATAAATGGGGGAAACCTTGGAATTTATCTTGTTCAATTATCGGGCGCTATTGTTGAATAAAACTTAGATTTTTAAACGACTTTATTGTTATATTTTTAAGTACAGTGAAGTATCTTATGTCGAAAATTAAACGACTATATTTTAACCCCGTCCTAAATTTAGAACGGGGTTATGCTTGTTTTAGGTTTTAAAATTAAATAACTTTATTGTCTTTTTACATCAGTATGTCTAAGTTTCAGAGATTAGTTACATAAATCTTATAGTTTTTGCACCAGAAGCCTAGCTTTCATACTGTAAAATTTCTTTGAGGGTGAGAGGAACTCTCATGGTAAAGGAAATGCTGAATAAAAAGCGTAGAATCGATTATACGGAAAGGAAATGGAATCCTCTTATTAATATAAATGAATGTAAAATAGATAAAAAAGAACTTAAATTCTTGACAGATAGAAAATAAGTTCTTTCTTTGTTTGTGGAGTTTGTTTAGCATTGTGTTGGAGCACTATATAATATATGCATTTATTAGTAAGAGGTGTTTAATTCCCAAAATATATATCTTTGTAAATAAGAAAAAAAGACAGTTTTCAACTGTCCTTTTTTCTATCTTTTAAAGATAGTTAACGAACTGGTAATTTGGGATTTGGAGTATAGTAAGATGATTATCATCTCATTGTTAATGTATGTAAGTAATACAAAATGGCTTGTACAATTGTTAAAATTAGTGATTTTTTTTTGATAAATTAGTTAATTGGATGTTTGATAGAGGAAGAAAGTCTAATCAATTAATTTATTTCTTTCATAATATATAATGCAGATAAAAATTTTTAGGAAAAAGGGGGTATATTAAATGTCTTTTGAACGTAGATGTGAATGTGATGAATGTAATAGAAATCGAAGAAGAAGAAGATGTGAATGTGATGAATGTAATAGAAACCGAAGAAGAAGAAGAGAACGTGAGGAAGTAAGAGAACTGGGGGATTTTGAAGGACGAAGAAGATTAAACGGTTTACGAGAAGGCGACAAAATTAACGTTTTTTCAGGCGGAGATCAGATCGATGGAAGAGGAGTCTTTGTTCGTATAGAGGATGGATTTCTTATTTGGGTGGATGCTGCTGCTAATATTAATGTGACAAGCCTAGATGTTATTAGTGTTCGACGCGTAGCTTAATAGCATTTTAAATAATGTAAATGTGTTGAACATAATAGAAACCGAAAAAAAAGAGATTATGAGGAGGTGAGACAATTGGGTAATTTTGGAGAACGAAGAAGATTAGATGGTTTACGAGAAGGCGACAGAATTAACGTTTTTTCAGGCGGAGATCAGATCGATGGAAACGGAGTCTTTATTCGTATAGAGGATGGATTTCTTATTTGGGTGGATGCTGCTGCAAACATTAATGTGACAAGCCTAGATGTTATTAGTGTTCGACGCATAGGTTAATAGCGCTTTAAATAAATATAAGGAAAAGATAGGATAAGAGCGAAGGGCTCTTATCTTATTTTTTTAGGAATTATTATGTTATGTAGGTTAAATTAAGTATTTAAATACTGAAAAAAGGGATTTATATAAAATTAAATCCCTTTAAGGAGATAATAAGAGAGGTAGGGTACATTATATGTATAGATTTTTAATTAGGTTTGTACACTTTTAATAAATTTATTTGTTTTATGTAAAAGGTGCCAAGAAATACTTTGTAGTTTTATTTCTTGGCATGGGTATTTATTTGGGTCATTTGGATGCCGACCTTACAATAGTATATGTCCGCTATATGAAATGGTTTGTTATTTACGTTCAGTTCAGTAAATTTAGGAAAGAAAAAACACCTATTTTTTAATAGGTGTTTTTTCTGCAAATTGGCTTATAAAATTAAAGGAAAGGTTTTTCTATTCAATCATTTTTAAAAGTCATCTTTATGATCATGATCATGATCATCACATTCTCTAAAATGCTTACGCTTGCAACAGAAACGATYACAATCAGGTGAATTTATAGAGATTACGTTAATTCTGTTAATCGCAATACGTGCTAATCCTGGGAAACAATCAAAGTCAGATAAAATAATTACGTTGTTCCCTTGAAAACCTTGGAATGTTGCACTTGTAGGTCTTTGATGATCATATTGAATAACAATACAAGTACCAGGAGTTAATGTGTGTAAGAATTGTGCTAATTCTGGATTATTATTCACCTGTCTATTGTTTTCATCTTTTCTGTGATGATCTCTATGATGATCTCTCCGATCATCTCTCCGATCATCACATCTATTGAAATCACAACCTCCACCAAAACCAAAACCCATAATAATTACCCCCTTTCGTTCGTTAGTACATCTTATGCTCGTCTAGAAAGGATGGTGTGAGTATATGAGTCTAGTTAAGTGTGGATTTTTTATGTAAATATGAAATTTGTTTAATAATATTATTTTTGGTTCTGGTGCAAAAAATCTATAAAACTTGGACATACTGATACTATTACTCTAAAAAGGTGTGTAATTGGTATGGAACGAATTGAAGCTGCTGAAGAATTAATTGAGGATATGAGGGAGTGTTTTTTGAACGGAACATCCTTAAGGTGTGAAGCTAATGATTTTAACGAATTCCCCGAAAGAATTCTCCTTCCTCAAGCGTGTGAAGGGCGTAGCCCAACGGTAGGTGGGAGATGAATTTCGGTTTGGCGTAGCCAAAAAGTGCGTAACTGTGCTTTTTATTTTCTCTATGATACAATCAGTCTTATAAGATGAAAAAGTTGGTATATAAATGAAATTTGATAGTAATAATCATTCAGTGTTCTTGTTGTATTATCATCTTGTGTTGGTTGTGAAAWACAGAAGAAATGTATTTGATGATGATATGTCAGACTATGCAAAAGACATGTTTGTAAGGTTATCYGAGAATTACAACATAACAYTGGTAGAGTGGAATCATGATGTTGACCATGTACATATYTTGTTCAAGGCACATCCTAATACAGAAATGACAAAATTCATTAATGCTTATAAAAGTGCAAGYTCTCGACTCATTAAAAGAGATTTTCCACCAGTAAAAAAGAAACTTTGGAAAGAGATGTTTTGGTCAAGAAGTTTTTGCTTACTAACTACTGGTGGTTCACCAATAGACGTGGTAATGAAGTATATTGAAAATCAAGGTGAAAAGTGAGGTGAAATGATATGACAAAGCATAATAAAGCATATAAATTTCGTTTGTATCCAACAGAAGAACAAGCAT
>NZ_JBFUIN010000165.1:0-6566 GCF_056401855.1 Bacillus sp. P4_D3 | reverse complement strand
GCTTTGGTTCGTTCGGTTCTATTTCGGCAATATCAACGTTTCTTTTAATAGGGGCGGGTATTGTTACAGCGTTACCACTCTTTTATTTTGCTAAAGGAGCACAACTTATTCCGCTCTATATGATAGGATTTTTACAATACATCGCGCCGACTATTAGTTTAATTTTAGGTGTGTTCGTTTTTGGTGAACATTTCACATCTACTCATATGATTGCGTTTTTCTGTATATGGATTGCTTTATTTGTCTTTTCAATGGCGAAAACAAAGTTTCTACTACAGAAACAACCAAAATTTATTAAAAATAAATCAGCAAAAGTATCATAATGCGTAGTATTTTCTACGCATTTTTCTTTATACTTATATTATATAGAAATTCCATTATAGTCAGTGAGGAGCTGAAAAACATGGAAACAATTTTACATAATGACCCACTTATAGCAGCTATAATTTCTTGGTTTTTAGCACAGTTAACGAAAGTCGTTTTTAAATTAATAAAAACAGGCGAGTTTGATTTTGCTAAGTTCTTTGCTTCAGGTGGAATGCCAAGTTCGCATGCGTCGACTGTTACTGCACTTGCTACAGGTGTCGGAGTGGTGGAAGGTGTGGAGAGTCCAATATTTGCGGTTGCCGCTATTTTTGCCATTATTGTTATGTACGATGCTTCAGGAGTAAGGCTTGCGGTTAGTAAGCAAGCGAAAATATTGAATGATTTTTTTCATGGTAGACAAACAGAATATAAAAAGTTAAATGAGCTCGTTGGACATACACCTTATCAAGTTGTTGTTGGTGCACTATTAGGAATTGTTGTCGGGGTTGGGTATTGTTTGTAAGCAGAATGTGTGTAATACACGTTCTGCTTTTCTTTGTTTTCATACATATTTAGCTAAGTTTTCGAATATCGTATACGGACTTAGAAAGGGTGGGTGAGCGGTGTGCTACTATATGACAAAGTGCGTGAGGAGATAGAGCGGAGAACGACTGCACTTCAAACGATGCAAAGGCAAGACGGAACGTGGTCATTTTGTTTTGAAGGAGCTTTACTAACGGATTGTCATATGATTTTTTTACTCAAATTATTAGGGCGAAATGACGAAATAGAACCGTTTGTGAAAAGGTTAGCATCTCTTCAAACAAATGAAGGGACTTGGAAATTATATGAAGATGAAAGGGGAGGGAATTTATCCGCCACGATTCAAGCATATGCTGCTTTACTTGCTTCGGAAAAATATTCGAAAGAAGATATGAATATGAGGCGAGCTGAAATGTTTATTAAGGAACACGGGGGAGTTTCTCGTGCTCATTTTATGACGAAATTTTTATTAGCGATTCATGGAGAATATGAATTTCCTGCGCTTTTTCACTTTCCAACGCCAATCTTATTTTTACAAGATGACTCCCCCCTCAGTATATTTGGGCTAAGCAGCTCAGCGCGTATACATTTAATTCCGATGATGATTTGTATGAATAAGAGATTCCGTGTAGAGAAAAAGTTATTGCMAAATTTAAATCATATTGCAGGCGGGGGTGGGCAATGGTTTCGAGAGGAGCGGTCTCCGCTGTTTCAATCGTTTTTAGGTGATGTGAAAAAGGTAATATCGTATCCATTATCGTTACATCATAAAGGATACGAAGAAGTAGAGCGCTTTATGAAGGAGCGTATAGATGAAAATGGAACTTTGTATAGTTATGCGAGTGCTACGTTTTATATGATTTATGCTTTGCTTGCATTAGGGCACTCTATTCAGTCTCCAATTATTGAGAAAGCTGTGACAGGATTAAAATCTTATATATGGAAGATGGACAGAGGAAGTCATTTGCAAAATTCTCCTTCTACCGTATGGGATACCGCTTTACTTAGCTATTCATTGCAAGAAGCTAAAGTTACAAATGAAAATAAGATGATTCAAAGGGCGACAGAGTATTTATTGCAAAAACAACAAACTAAAAAGGTAGATTGGAGCGTACATGCATCATCACTTGTAGCTGGCGGTTGGGGATTTTCAGATGTTAATACGACGATCCCTGATATAGACGATACTACAGCTGTCCTTAGAGCGTTAGCGCGAAGTAGAGGGAATGATAGAGTAGATAAGGCTTGGGGAAGAGGCGTGGAATGGGTAAAAGGATTGCAAAACAATGATGGAGGCTGGGGAGCTTTTGAACGAGGGGTAACGAGCAAGTTACTATCGAATTTGCCGATTGAAAATGCGAGTGATATGATAACCGATCCGTCCACACCAGATATTACAGGTAGGGTGTTAGAATTATTCGGAACGTATGCACCGAATGAATTGCCTGAAGAGCAAAAAAAGAAAGCTATCAAATGGTTAATGGATGTACAGGAACAGAATGGATCATGGTATGGAAAATGGGGGATATGTTATATATACGGGACATGGGCAACGATGACAGGCTTACGTGCAGTAGAAGTGCCTTCTACTCATCCATCGTTGAAAAAAGCAGCTTCATGGCTCGAGCATTTGCAGCATGAAGACGGAGGGTGGGGAGAATCCTGTCAAAGTAGTGTAGAGAAAAAAATTATTTCTTTACCCTTTAGCACGCCGTCACAAACAGCGTGGGCACTTGATGCACTTATTTCTTACTACGATCAAGAAACACCGATTATTCGAAAAGGAATTTCATATTTGCTCGCGCAGTCTACTATGAATGAAAAATATCCTACTGGTACAGGGTTACCGGGTGGCTTTTATATTCGCTACCATAGTTATGGGCATATATATCCGTTACTTGCTTTAGCGCATTACGTAAAGAAATATAGAAAATAAACCGAGAGATACTCTCGGTTTATTTTGATGGGTAGTAGGTCCCTGTTGAAAAGAATAAGGAACGTTGTAGTGCCTTATTTTTCTGTTGATTGGCGTTTTTGACGYGCATCAGCGGCATTTGCACGTGCGTTTGCTTCTAAGTCATTGTGGTCAGCGAGTTCGCGAGCGAACTCAACATCAATGCCATCGGCAGCTTTGTTTCGATTTACGTTCTTTTTTTTCATTCGACACAATCTCCTTGTGTTTTATCCCGCATAAACGGGTAGTAAAACTCCCACCTTAAAATTCAGATGGAACAAAGAAGCTAGGTGGGAGATTAACTGCCCGTAAATGCCCGATTGATGAGGGCTGATTAAAGTTTCACTTTATGCGACGTTGCAAAGTTAGTTTGACACAAATAGACTTTTTTATACAAAGAGGATTTGGAAAGCATAGAGCCGAAATATACAATATAACTAATAGAAATGGGGGATAGGGATGGACTTGTTGAATGGGAAAACAGCTGTTGTAACGGGTGCTGCGCAGGGGATTGGAAAAGAAATCGCACGAGTTTTTGCAAAACTAGGGGCTAAAGTATTAATTAGTGATGTAAATGAAGAGAAGCTACAAGAAACGACACGTGAATTATCAGATGAAGGGTATGATGTGAGCTTATATCGATGTGATGTGAGTAATCAAAATGAAGCGAAGTCGTTAATTGAATATGCGGTGCAAAAATTTGGTACATTACATATTTTAGTGAATAACGCTGGGATTACAAAAGATGCAATGTTACATAAGATGGAGAAGTCTGCTTGGGAACAAGTATTACAAGTGAACTTAACTGGCGTTTTTTATTGTATGCAGCCAGCACTYCTTTATATGAGGCAACAACAATATGGACGGATTATTAATATTTCTTCTATTAGTAGGGAAGGAAATATTGGACAAGCGAATTATGCGGCTACAAAAGCAGGGGTAGTAGGCTTAACAAAAACAGCAGCGAAAGAGGTTGGAAGTTTTGGTATTACGTGTAATGCGATTTGTCCAGGATTTATGGATACTGATATGACAAAAACAATACCGGATAAAGTAAAAGAGAAAATGGTTGGAGCGATTCCAGTTGGAAGAATCGGAACACCGGAAGATATTGCAAACGCAGCTGCCTTTTTAGCATCAGAGTATGCGTCTTACATTACAGGAGAGGTATTAAATGTGAGCGGTGGGTTGCAAGTGTAAATGAATACATAATGAAAAGAACCTGACCGAGTAGGTCAGGTTCTTTCTCGTTAATTTAAGTTAATCCAAACGCTCTTCACTTCTGTATAGTTGTTCAGCGCGTAAGATCCCATTTCGCGGCCAAGGCCAGATTGTTTAAATCCTCCAAATGGAGATGCTGCATCAAAGACGTTATAACAGTTTACCCATACTGTACCTGCACGTACTTTGCTTGCAATATAATGTGCAGTTTTTACGTTTTCTGTCCATACACCAGCCGCTAAGCCGAATTGTGATTTATTCGCACGATCAATTACTTCATCAATATCGTTAAACGGTAATGCAGAAATAACTGGACCGAAAATTTCTTCTTTAGCGATTGTCATCTCATCATTTACATCAGCGAATACTGTAGGAGAAACGAAGTAACCTTGGTCGAATGGTTTGTTTCCTCCGCAAAGTACTTCAGCACCTTCTGCAATTCCTTTTTCAATATAACCCATTACACGTTTTTGTTGTTCTTCAGAAACGAGAGGTCCGATTGTAGTTTCTGGATTTAGACCAGCACCTTGATTTAATTTTTTTGAATATAGAACGAGATCAGCCATGACATTATCGTACATTTTCTTCGGAATAAATAAGCGTGACCCAGCGCAGCACACTTGTCCTTGGTTAAACATAACACCAGAAAGGGCAGCAGGAATCGCTCGAGATAAGTCAGCGTCTGGTAAAATAATGTTTGGCGACTTACCACCAAGCTCTAATGTAACGCGTTTTAACGATTCAGATGCTTGTCTCATAATTTGTTTGCCGACTGGAGTAGAGCCTGTAAATGCAATTTTATCTACGAGTGGATGATTAACGAGAGCTTGTCCAGCTGTTTCACCGAATCCAGGAACGATGTTAACAACGCCTTTCGGGAATCCAGCTTCTTCAATTAATTCAGCTAAGTATAGAGCGGATAGTGGAGTTTGTTCTGCAGGTTTTAAAACGATTGTACATCCTGTTGCAAGGGCTGCGCCCATTTTCCACATTGCCATAAGAAGTGGGAAGTTCCATGGGATAATTTGACCGACAACACCAACAGCTTCATGGCGTGTATAGTTAAAATATTCACCAGAAACAGGGATTGTTTGTCCAACGATTTTTGTAGCCCAGCCAGCATAATAGCGCATATGTTCAATTGCAAGAGGAACGTCTGCTGCTAAAGTTTCGCGGATTGGTTTTCCGTTATCTAAAGTTTCAAGCTGTGCCAGCTCTTCTTTATGCTCTTCCATTAAATCAGCGAGCTTGTACATAAGACGGCTTCGTTCAGCAGTGCTCATGCGTGACCAAGGACCTTCATCGAAAGCCATTCGAGCAGCTACGACAGCTTTATGAATGTCTTCGCGACCAGCTTCAGCAACGATAGCGAGTGTTTCACCAGTTGCTGGGTTAGGAGTTTTAAACGTTTTCCCGGAAGCGCTTTCGACAAATGATCCGTTTACATATAATTTCTTTGTGCCTTGAAGAAATTTCTCTACCTTTTCATGAAGATTTACAGCTAGTTGACTCATTGTATAACCCCCTTGAAAATATAATTTAAACGCAGTACGAGACGGCGTTTATTCCGAAATCAAGGATGTGGGAACTAGATGAAAAGCCTCTACTTAAAATCATAAATAATAAATGCTGAAAATTCAAATTTCATTTTCATTACAATTGTAAAAAATATGTAATGAAACATTGTATTCTATATAATTACAAAAAATCCTGCGCGTTTTTGTTTTCTAGTAGGAAAAACTAGAAAAACAGTGGTACAATTATACATCGTGAGAGGAGGGAGAAAATGAAGAATTATCATGATGATCCGCGCTTTCGAGTTGCCCATAGAGAAGCGTTAATTGGTCTTGGATTAGCTATTATTAATTTTATAATATGGTATGGATTTGCTTATGGGCTTGGAAGTAAGGATCCGAGTGAATATACATATGTATTAGGTTTTCCAGCATGGTTTTTTTATAGCTGTATCGTTGGATTTATCGTAATGGTTATTTTGCTTATTTTAGTTGTTCGTTTTTTATTTCAAGATATTCCACTCGATGAGGAAGAAAAAAGTGAGGAATGATAGATGAATTGGTATGTAATAATCCCAATGATAATTTCTTTTATCGTTGTGTTTTTAATTGGTGTATATGCATCAAGACGTGTACAAGCAACCGCTAATAATAAATTTTTACAAGAATATTTTCTTGGTGGGCGTGAACTTGGTGGTTTATTATTAGCTATGACGATGATTGCTACGTACGGTAGTGCAAGTAGCTTTATCGGCGGGCCTGGTATTGCTTACAATATGGGTCTGGGATGGGTGCTGTTATCAGCGATTCAAGTTGTAACAGGATATATCGTTTTAACGGTTATCGGTAAAAAGTTTGCTATTATCGCTAGGAAGATGGAAGCAATTACGCTTATTGATTATTTAAAGGGCAGATACAATAATAAAGCGGTAGTTGTTCTTTCTGCATTATGTATTATAATCTTTTTGTTCTCAGCAACAGTAGCCCAGTGGGTTGGCGGCGGACGATTAATTGAGTCGCTAACATGT
>NZ_JBFUIN010000164.1:0-6598 GCF_056401855.1 Bacillus sp. P4_D3 | reverse complement strand
TTATTTTCTTGTGTATATACGAAAACACCGTTCACACTAATGCGATGGAAATTTGTATTTACAGCCTTCATTAAGTCTGCGATTTCATTATCAAGTCGCCCGGAAGCGAAACAAAGAATAACATTTTGCTCAGCAAGACTGCGAAGTGCTACAATATCTTGTTCATCAATTAGACCTCCATGTTGCATCATTGTACCGTCGATATCACTTACAAACATTTTAATCATGTTGCTATCTCCTTTCTATGTACAGTTGCTCTTACATTATACGCATCATATACAAACATGTCTAAAAAATGAATTTTTATCAAATGGTAGATGTTTTACATTGACGACAAAGAAGAATATTCTGTAACATAAAAGTAGGCTATTTAAGTACGAGGGTGGTGTTATATGAGTAATTATCTAGAAATTAAAAAAGTTTTAAATAATAATGTCATCATTGCTAGCCATCCTGAACACGAGGAAGTAGTAGTGATCGGTAAAGGAATTGGATTTGGAAAAAAGGCTGAAGATGTGTTGGAGCAAGAACAAATTGAGAAAATGTTTGTTTTAAAAAATGAACGTGATCGAGAACAATACAAACTTTTAGTGCCACATGTGAGTGAAAAGCTAATTGAATTGATGAATGATATTATGTTATACATTCAAGAAAAAGCGGAGTCTCCATTAAATGAACATATTCATATCGCTTTAACAGATCATATTTCTTTTGCAATTAAAAGGCTAAAACAAGGACTTACAATAGATAATCCTTTTTTAGTTGAAACGAAAATGCTATATCCAGAGGAATATGAAATTGCTGAAGGAGTTGTGCAACTTTTAAATTCTCGTTTGCAAATTATATTGCCAGAAGGAGAAGTAGGCTTTATCGCACTCCATATTTACAGCTCGCTTACAAACTCTGATTTATCTTCTGTTAATCAAAATTCCCGTCTTATTGCACAACTTGTGTCTTTAATTGAGATAAACCTACAAATTACATTAGACCAAGAAAGCATTCATTATTTACGCCTTATTCGTCATTTGCAATATGCTATTGAACGGGTGAAAAAAGGAGAAAAAGTAGAAGAAGCACAAAGCTTTGCTGATTTATTAAAATTAGAATATCCAGTTTGTTACAATTTGGCATGGAAGCTAGTCAAAGTAATGCAGAACGAATTACAACTTCCTGTTTATGAAGCGGAGAGTATTTATTTAACGATGCATTTACAACGATTAGTGAAAGCAGAACATGTGTAAAAAGACATATGTTTTTGTCTAAAATGAAAACGTTAAAAAAAATGATTGAATCGCTTACAATAGTTATGTATAATAACTATTGCAAAGTTATACAAAATTCGACAAACAAATTAAGGTAAATAACGAAAACGTTTGCTTTAATTATAGTGAACTTATACGTAATCCTATTTTTGACACGTGTTACTGATTCGATCAGGCATGAGTGGAGAAAAGCTGGGAATGTAAGCTAAAGAAAGGGACATACTACCCTTTGTATAGCTATCGTTCTATCTTTTTTTCCTCATGCCTTTTTGGCGTTTGTCGAAAAGTATCAATATAGATAAGAGAGGAAGGGTTTCCATGTTTAAGAAGATCTTTGGTGTTCTTCAAAAAGTCGGAAAAGCGCTTATGCTTCCAGTAGCGATTTTACCGGCAGCAGGTATTTTACTTGGATTTGGTAATGCATTTCAAAATCCACAACTAACAAATGTTATCCCTGCTTTAAAAGCAGATTGGTTCGTAATGGTTGCAAAAATTATGGAACAATCGGGTGATATTATTTTCGCTAACCTTGCGCTATTATTCGCAGTTGGGGTAGCAATCGGTTTAGCTGGTGGAGACGGAGTAGCTGGTTTAGCAGCGTTCGTCGGCTACTTAATTATGAACAAAACGATGAGTGTGTTCTTAGAAGTAGATAAACTAGTGAAAGTAACAAGCACTGGAACAGATCCAGTGAAAATTGGATTTTCAGATCCAGCATATGCAAACGTATTAGGAATTCCAACGCTGCAAACAGGAGTGTTTGGTGGTATTATCGTCGGGATAGTAGCGGCATATTGTTATAATAAATACTTCAACATTGAATTACCATCATACCTAGGTTTCTTTGCAGGTAAGCGTTTCGTACCGATCGCAACTGCAACATTCTCTTTAGTAGTAGGTATTATCATGTGCTTCATTTGGCCATACATTCAGGGTGGCTTAAATACGTTCTCACATCAAATGATTGATGCAAATAGAACGATAGCAGCATTTATATTCGGTTTAATTGAACGTTCATTAATTCCATTTGGATTACATCATATTTTCTATTCACCGTTCTGGTTCGAATTCGGTCAGTATACAAATGCAGCTGGCGAATTAATCCGTGGTGACCAAAAAATCTTTATGGCACAGTTAAAAGACGGCGTAGAATTAACAGCTGGTACATTTACAACTGGTAAGTATCCGTTCATGATGTTCGGTCTTCCAGCAGCAGCTTTAGCAATGTACCATGAAGCACGTCCAGAAAATAAAAAATTAGCAGCTGGTATTTTAGGATCTGCTGCATTAACATCTTTCTTAACAGGTATTACAGAACCGCTTGAATTTTCATTCTTATTCGTAGCACCAGTATTATTCGGAATTCATGCAGTATTCGCTGGTCTATCATTTATGACAATGCAAATTTTAGGTGTTAAAATTGGTATGACATTCTCTGGTGGTTTAATTGACTTCATATTATTCGGTGTACTACCAGGTCGTACGGCATGGTGGTGGGTAATTATTGTTGGTCTTGTACTAGCAGTTATTTACTACTTCGGATTCCGTTTCGCAATCCGTAAATGGAACTTAAAAACACCTGGTCGTGAAGTAGCGAATGCTAATGAAGGCGCAGGGAAAACAGAAGCAGGAGAACTTCCACGTGAAGTATTAGTAGCACTTGGTGGTAAAGAAAACATTGCTTCGTTAGATGCTTGTATTACTCGTTTACGCGTTCAAGTTAACGAACAAAAAAATGTAAATAAAGACCGCTTAAAAGAGCTTGGAGCAGCCGGTGTACTTGAAGTTGGAAATAACATTCAAGCTATTTTCGGACCGAAATCTGACACATTAAAATCACAAATTCATGATATTATGTCAGGTCGTACACCTCATGTTGAAAAAGAAGCGCCTGTAAAAGCGGAAGAAGCTCCTCAACAGGTTGATGAAAATGAAACAATCGTTTCACCAATTGAAGGGAAAATCTTACCGATTACAGAAGTACCCGACCAAGTATTCTCAGGGAAAATGATGGGAGATGGATTTGCGATTGAGCCAACAGAGGGAACAGTAGTTTCTCCGGTTAATGGTGAGATTGTAAATGTATTCCCTACAAAACATGCGATTGGTATTCAGTCTGAAGGCGGAAAAGAAATTTTAATCCACTTTGGTATTGATACTGTAAAATTAAATGGTGAAGGCTTTGAAGCGCTTGTAGCACAAGGTGATAAAGTGAAGCAAGGACAACCATTATTAAAAGTAGATCTTGCATTTGTAAAAGAAAATGCACCATCTATTATTACACCAATCGTCTTTACGAATTTACAACAAGGGCAACAAGTCGAATTGAAAAAAGATGGAAATGTTAAGAAGGGCGAAAACGCTATTATTGACATTCAGTAGGAATTTGACGCAAAATGTTTATAATTATAATAGGCGATGTGGTTGACCGAACATCGCCTATTATATACAATAGATGATGTAGTACTCACGTCTATACAACTAAAAAAATACTGTATTTAAAGGAGATAAATTATCATGGAAAAAATCTTTAAAGTAACTAGCGACTCAGGAATTCATGCTCGTCCAGCAACTCTACTTGTAAACACTGCAAGCAAATTTGGTTCTGACATTAACTTAGAGTATAACGGAAAAAACGTTAACTTAAAATCAATCATGGGTGTTATGTCTTTAGGAATTCAACAAGGCGCGGAAATTAAGGTCACTGCAAATGGTGATGATGCAGCTCAAGCACTAGCAGCTATCGAAGAAACTATGAAAAACGAAGGATTAGGAGAATAATGACTCTTAACATTCAAGGGATCGCTGCATCAAGTGGGATTGCTATTGCAAAGGCTTTCAGACTTGAGAATCCTGAATTTAACATTGAAAAGAAATCAATTACAGACGAAGCTGCTGAAATTGCACGCTTAGACGCTGCGCTTGAGAAAGCAAAATCTGAACTAGAAGCTATTAAGGACCACGCTTTTGCTGAGCTAGGTGCTGATAAAGCTGCTATCTTTGAAGCGCATTTATTAGTATTAAATGATCCAGAATTAGTAAATCCAGTAAAAGATAAAGTAAATGGCGAAAAAGTAAATGCTGAATTTGCAATGGATGAAGTTGCATCAATGTTTATTTCTATGTTTGAAAACATGGATAACGAATACATGAAAGAACGTGCTGCGGATATTCGCGACGTAACAAAACGTGTTCTTGCACATTTACTAGGAATTAACTTCTCAAATCCTGGTACAATTTCTGAAGAAGTAATCATCATTGCTGAAGATTTAACACCATCTGATACAGCTCAGTTAAACCGTGAGTATGCAAAAGGTTTCACAACTGATATCGGTGGACGTACATCTCACTCTGCAATTATGGCTCGTTCTATGGAAATTCCAGCTGTTGTTGGTACGAAAGTTGTTATGGAGAAAATCCAAAACGGCGATATCGTAATCATTGACGGTTTAGATGGAGAAGTAATTGTAAACCCATCTGAAGAAACTCTTCGTTCTTTTGAAGAAAAGAAAGCGAAATTTGAAGAGCAAAAAGCTGTATGGGCAAAATTAAAAGACCAAGCAACTGTAACAAGTGATGGACATCACGTTGAGCTTGTTGCTAATATCGGAACACCAAATGATGTACAAGGTATTATCGATAATGGCGGAGAAGGCGTTGGTTTATACCGTACAGAATTCTTATACATGGGCCGTGACAATCTTCCAACAGAAGAAGAGCAGTTCGAAGCGTATAAAGCAGTTCTTGAAGGTGTAAAAGAAGATCAACCAGTCGTTGTTCGTACACTTGACATCGGTGGAGATAAAGAGCTTCCATACTTACATTTACCAAAAGAAATGAACCCATTCTTAGGATACCGTGCAATTCGCTTATGTCTTGATGAGCAAGATGTGTTCCGTACACAGCTTCGTGCATTACTTCGTGCTAGCGTATACGGTAACTTAAAAATTATGTTCCCAATGATTGCAACTCTTGATGAGTTCCGTCAAGCGAAAGCAATCTTATTAGAAGAGAAAGACAGACTTGTTCAAGCGGGTACAACTATTTCTGATTCTATTGAAGTTGGTATGATGGTTGAAATTCCAGCTTCAGCAGTATTAGCAGATCAGTTCGCAAAAGAAGTTGATTTCTTCTCTATCGGAACAAATGACTTAATCCAATACACAATGGCTGCAGATCGTATGAACGAACGTGTAGCTTACTTATACCAACCATATAACCCATCTATTTTACGTCTTGTAAAAATGGTTATCGATGCTGCTCATAAAGAGGGCAAATGGGCTGGTATGTGTGGTGAGATGGCGGGAGATTCACTTGCTATCCCATTATTATTAGGCTTAGGTTTAGATGAGTTCAGTATGAGTGCAACATCTATTCTTCCTGCAAGAACACAACTAAGCAAGTTGTCAAAAGCAGAAATGGAAACATTAGCAGAAAAAGCATTAACAATGTCAACTGCTGAAGAAGTTGTTGAATTAGTTAAAAGCATATAATAGTAAAAAAACCTGAGTCGATTCGAAATCGATCTCAGGTTTTTTCTATGAGAAAAGTAAATCTTATTTTCTTACTATAGAGGATAAGGTACAGAATTAGATAGCGATAGCAACGATATCAGTTGGGCAAACACGTAAAATGCCAGTAAAAGTATTTCGATTTTGATTGTTCTTATCGTCTTTATTGTTATCTTTGTTGTCTTTGTCATTATTACGAGCTAAAGCAGAGAAAAGAGCAACACCGTTAGCGAAACCTTCAAAAATTACATTATTGAAGGTTCCGTTACCTCTAATGCTTAAAAGAGAAAGCTCTGTTCCAACTGAAATGCTAGCAAGTACGTTACATACAGCAGGTCGTTGTTGTTTAACTTCTTCTCTCTCTTTCTCGCGATGGTCGCGATGGTCACACTCTCTTTCACGATGATGACAGTCTCTAAAGTTATCACAGCATCCAAATGATCCAAACATAATCCTCATCACCCCCTTCACACTTATAATCTATGTAAGTTTGGCAGTCGGTGACTGGACAGATAATGGAAATTTTTCTAGGGGATTTTCTCATTTTAAATGACTAGATGGGTATTTAGTATGGAATGATGTTTAAAATAGGGGAAATATCACAAAAAAATGTAAAGACCACCGAAATGAATGAAATAGGTAGCCTTTACACTTTTTTACTTTTATATAAAACGATGATATATACAGGAAGAGCTAAGAGTAGTGGTGCAATGGATCGTGCAGTATGTTTTTCTGCTTCTAATTGTAACGCTTCTTCTTTAGGGAATTGTAACACTGATATGTTTGCAGCATCGCCAATAAAATATAGCAGTAGTACAGTGACTA
>NZ_JBFUIN010000163.1:0-6598 GCF_056401855.1 Bacillus sp. P4_D3 | reverse complement strand
TTATCTGAATTCCTTGTTGATTTTTCAGCAAATTCAATATATATTAATTATAAGTTCTAAAAACAAGGTCAAATGAACTTGTTTTTAGAACTTATAATTTTCTGTGTACCTTATTAAAATGAAGATATGATACATGAATACATCTCTCATGTAGTAAAGAGAAAAATTCCTACTACATATAATTTTAATGGGACAGAATGGGGAGGATTCAAAATGCAAACAAATGTAAAAATGGAAGAATGGGAGAAGAAACCATCACTACTTGGAATGTTTACTTCTCCTAGCCTACAGTTTGAGAGGATCAAAACAAGCGAAAAAGTTTGGGGGATATTCTTTTTAGTAGCACTGTTACAAGGACTTCTAGGCGGTTTGAGTAAGTATGGGATGTATACATCACCTGAGATGGTCCGAATGAGGAAAGAATTAGGAGAACTTGCTGGACAGAGTACACTTACAGGGGAAGTTATTTCTGGGATCGTATCAAATTTTGTGGGTGCAATGATTGGAGCACTGTTTATAGCAGTTATTTACAAAGTGTTTATGATATTTTTTAGAAATGATACATCTTATAAAACATTATTAACCATAGTTATATATACAAACATTATTCTTATCGTTGGTGAACTTATAAATACTATTTTAAGTTTCATTGTGGGTGGTGGATCGACACACTATACAGGTTTAGGTGCAATATTTGCTGAAGGTACATTTGCATATGGGATTGGTAATGCAATTGAAGTATTTTACATATGGAATTTAGTTCTAGTTTGGTTAGGATTACAAATCACAGCGGGATTAAGTAAAGTAAAAGCAGCTATTCCGATTATTATTTTATTCATTATTAAAATAGTATTCTTAACTGCCATTATGGTATTAATAGCAACATTCTTACCTGGTGTACCTATGTAATCAAAATGAATAAGGAGGGGACGTTTGAAAATATTTGAAGTCAGCGATCATTTTTCAACAGTCTTTCTTATGCCAAATACAAATGGAAATTATATTTATGATCATTTCTTATATATGGAGCGTGAGTTGTTGAAGAAAAGCATGCTGTGAAGAGAAGGGAGGCATCTGATGTATTCATTAGTGGTGGGCGTGTTCTTATTGGTGCTGATTTTGTCGGTGGTTTGGTTCGTAGTTGGTAAGTTAGGGATTTTCGACTGGATAGGTAATTTCGCATTAAAAATGAAGAATATCTTCAAGGAGGAAGACAAGAAATGAAGAAGAAAATAGGCGCTATTATAGTAGGAGTAGGACTTGTAGTAGTTGGAATTTTAACCGCAATGAGTGTGAAAGTAATTGAACAAGGACATGCAGGTGTAGTTTATAATAGAAGTACAGGTGTTGAAAAAGAAACATTAGGACAAGGTTGGCATCTAGTTTCGCCATTTAAACGTGTTACAGAATATCCAGTTTCTACAGAAACGGTACGAGTAAAGAATTTCAATGTACAAACGAAGGATGGTAAGCCATTGGCAGTTAGCTTATCTTATGACTATGCAAACGATGTAGAAAAACTGCCTAAAATCTATAACAAATTTAAAGGGCAATCTCCAGATGTGATTGAGAATGGTTGGTTACAAACACGTATCAAAAAAGCTACGCTTAACGTGTTTTCAAAGTATTCCGTTCTTGAAGTATTTCAACACCAAGGAGAAATTAATGCAGCGATCGAAAAAGAATTTCGTGGAACTGTAGATGATACTGGATTTATGGTTGATTCAGTAACACTAGAAGCACCAAAACCAGACGAAAATACAGCAAAAGCAATTCAGGGTGTTGTGGATGCACAACAAAGATTGGAAAAACTAGAGATTGAGAAAAAACAAGCCATTGTGGCAGCGGAACGTGATATAGAAGAAGCAAAAGGTAAGGCACAGGCAAACGAAATCTTAAAACAATCTCTATCTCCTGAAATAGTAGAAATAAAGAAAATTGAGAAGTGGGACGGAAAACTTCCGCAAGTAAGTGGTGGAGCCACGCCGTTTGTACAAGTGAAATGATAAGCTCTTTAAGCTAGTTAAGGAAAGTAAAAACGCAGGACTTAAAACCCTCTGCGTTTTTTGTTGATTAATGGATTTTTATAATGAGGAAGCGTGTCGCACAAAGGATTATTTTGTTTAAATTTTGCTTAATTCTTACCGCTAATCATTTAAATATTTAAAATTCGTTATATAATGAATTTAATTTAAAATTAGGAGTGATTAAATTGACAGATAAGATAGACCTCGTTCTTTCCATCATTATAGCGATTAGTGCTGTTTTTTATTTAATAAAAGAATTGCAAAGACCTGAAAAAAAAACACTTTGGATTTCACTAGAATTTTTAGTTCTTTTCTGGGCTATATGGAGCATATCGACTATCATAATCTAATTTGTAGATTATAATTCCCTTCAAATAAAACTMAATATTCCGTCAACACTGTAGACAGGGCTTTGAAAAATCTTCCTTAAATTCTTCCCATTCTTACTCTCTTGGTCGAGAGCCGAGCAGTTAGCTTTTGCTAGCTGCTCTTTTATCTCTCATTTCCCCTTTGTTCATAATTCCGTAACAGATATATACAAGTTTGTGTGTTACACTAAATTCATTCGAAGAAGTCATTCGTTATTAATTCGGCAATTCATGATACCCCGTTCCCAGCCCTTGCTCCCCTTGCAGGGCTTTTTGTTGTTCAAATAACTCTTTTGTTTAGTTTAGTAGTCACCATCCCTATATAACCAATACGCCTCACTATCAGCATGACTACTTCCAATAAAATCTGATAAACTTTCGTACTCCCTATGAGGGGTACCGCCAGCATTTCGGCCAATCCAATAACAAACGGGAACCCTGAAACCCACGCCAGGATAGGAATGTATAAAAAAATGAATAGAGTCATAGAAAAAGAAAAAGGCGAATTCCTTGTGATAGTAGGGATCCGCCTTTTCCTTGCTACCGATAATGAGACGTTATGGTGCGACAAGAAGTCGCATTCTTACAGTGTAGCTTTCGCTACTAGTCTAGACGCTAAGACCATCTCCGTCCGAAACTGCAAGCTTGGTAACGGGCTTGTGGGTTGCATGAGGAAATGCGGAAACAGACGATCAGTACATGGTCTGGAAAACTGCTAGGAGAAGATAGGTATGGTGAACGAAAGTGAAGACTTGTAAGCTTCGTAACCATTAGCCCAAGATAATGTACAGCCCCGCTTGGGTATTGACAAGAGGAAAGGCAGGCTCATAACACTGCCGCGTCGCGTCGCGTCCCGCATCTTGTCCGGAGTAAAGAGTCCACCTAACCCTACCGCATCTGTGGAATGTGAAACTTGGTAAGCCCTATGTCATCTGGGAAATCAGTAGTGAGGCTGTAAAGTCAAGCGATGTGACAGAGGGTAAAGGATATAGGAAAAAGCGAATGCCGTTGTCCCGAAAGGTAACAGAAAAACAACAAGTATAACTGAACGGATATTGTCGTCCTCACGGACAATCCCATGACAAGCTCGAAAGAGAGCCCACTTCTTATAGGTCTTCAACACGGAAATATATCTGTAAGTTATCTTCTGACGAATAGGAGCGTGCAGTTATGAACACCTCAGAACGAGCGTCGGCGCATGTCTCGTATACAGAGTGGAACTCAACGGATTGGAAAGCAATCCAAATGTATGTGACGAAGTTACGACAAAGAATTTATCGTGCCGAACAGTCAAATCAACGTAGAAAGGTAAGAAAACTTCAACGTTTACTCCTAAGGAGTGAGGCGAACTTACTAATATCCATTAGAAGGGTGACGCAACAGAATAAAGGAAAGCGAACACCTGGAGTAGATGAACATACAGCGTTAAGTCGGAGGGAAAGAAATCAATTATATGAGCAACTTAGAAAGCAGAATATCCTTCGACATCATCCGAAACCAGCGAAACGTATATACATCGCCAAAAACAATGGGAAGTTAAGACCTTTAGGTATTCCCACAATAAAAGACAGAGTATATCAAAATATGGTCAGAAACGCATTAGAACCACAATGGGAATCTAGATTTGAAGCAAATTCTTATGGTTTCCGTCCTAAAAGAAGTACACATGATGCCATACGTAGTATCTTCAACAGGATTAACGGGGGTAGTAAGAAGAAATGGATATTTGAAGGAGATTTCAAAGGATGTTTTGACCATCTGAATCATAATTGGATACTCAAACAATTAGCCAATTTCCCCGGGAGCGCGCTTATAGAAAGATGGCTTCAAATGGGGTACATGGAACGAAATGCTTTCTCTGAAACGCAGGAAGGAACTCCACAAGGAGGAATTATCTCACCTTTATTAGCTAATGTCGCACTTCATGGAATGGAAGAAGCATTAGGTATCACTTACAAAAAGAATTACAAAGCCAATGGAAGCTACATTATCCATCCCGCTTGTAAAATAGCTCTTGTGCGTTATGCAGATGATTTTGTCGTCCTAGCGGAAATAAAAGAGCAAGCCCAGTCTATATATGAGAGACTCCGTCCCTATCTGAAAGATAGAGGACTGGAACTAAGCCCAGAAAAAACGAAGGTTACACACATCGAGCGAGGTTTTGAGTTTCTAGGATTTTCAATCCGACAGTACAAGACATGGCAAGGAAATAAATTGTTTATTAAACCAAGTAAGAGCGGCATACAGAAAGCTAAAGAGAAGATTAGAGATACACTTCGTACTATGAAAGGACAACCTATTGGTGAAGTTATTCGGGTATTGAATCCAATTATCAGGGGTTACGGACAATATTGGAAACATGTAGTGTCTAAGAGGATATTTAGCAAGATAGCAAACTATGTATTCTGGAAGGTACGTAAACATCTCAGACAATTACATCCTAAAAAGTCATGGAAATGGATTAGAGCACGATACTATAAAGCCCCGCATCATGGAGGGAATGTATGGGTTCCAACCTGTCCGAAGACAAATATTCAGCTACTACATATGCCGTGGATAAAGATTGAAAGACACGTTATGGTTATGTACAAAAACAGTCCCGACAATCCTACTCTCAAGGGATACTGGGAAAAGCGAGACCGTAAGGTTTTCAACCTAGAGAATACAATGGATAGAATGAAGCTGGCTAGAAAACAAGGGTACCGCTGTGCAATATGCAAATGTCCTCTGCAAAATGGAGAAAAGGTCATTGTAAAGGATATACCCATTCATCAAAGTCACTTACAGCCTAATGGAAATGCACGACTCGTCCACTTACCCTGCCTACAATGATACTGTGACCGGATAAAAAGAAGGCTTGAGCCGTATGATGGGAAACTGTCACGTACGGTTCTTAGGGGAGTTAGGGGCAGTGATGCCCCTCGCTTACCCGACTTAACTGAACATGTATAGGTTATACAGTTGAAATTTAGTTCACTGTTAGTTTTCTTCAAATGGTATACTAAGGGAAAATAAAGAAATTTCTGTTTATTATTTCCTTTAGATTATTAGCATATAGTGAAAATAAAAAGGGAAGGCGGTGTATTGCTTGAAAATACTTCTATTTATAGTGGGATTTCTCTTAATTACATTCGGTTATTTAACTCTTAGTTCTTTCAGCTTCCAAAGTAATGATGGATCAGTAGCTGTGGCTGTGATTGCTGACCCTTCTGTATCCTATGGACTTTTGGGAGTTGGGATACTCCTGATAGTAGGAGCTGTATTCCTAAAGAGAAAGAAGAGACCTCACGTAAAATAATAAGTTACTTCCGACTTCGATAATTATGTAAATAAGCTGTCCATATGGACAGCTTATTTTATTTTTTTGCTTAGGATGGTTTATTTTTTAAATTTGAAATGTATCTAAGATATTATCTTTCTCCTCTTTATTGATTCCAATATATTTAAGTGTAATTTGTGGTGTACTGTGATTGAGTATGTCTTGCAACATAGCGACATCTTTTGTTTGTTTATAAAACCAATAGCCGAAGGTTTTGCGCATGGTGTGGGTACCAATGGACTCTATGCCGGCAAAATCTCCGGCTTTTTGCAATTGTCGATAAGCCTGGATCTTACTAATGGGTTGATCCCCTTTTCGTGAAGAGAATAACCAGGTACCTTCTAGTGTTTGGGCATACAAATAGACTTCATCAAAAATAGAAGTAAGATTAATGATGCGTTCTTTCTTTGTTTTTCCTTCTTTGATCTTGAATTCTTTTCTCTTTTTTCTTTTTAACTTTACTATGGTTTGTATTTCAATTTGGAGTAGATCGCTGACACGTAATCCTGTATTGATTCCAATTAGAAAGAGAATATAGTCTCGTTCTGAACAGTGGCGTTTGAGGGCCCATTTCATATCTTCAATCTGTTCTTTGCTACGGATAGGTTGGACATCAATGAGATGTGGTTTTTTGCTCATGGTTTTTGACCTCTTTATTTATAGTGTTTTGAATGTATACTTTTGGTTTGTATTTTAAGAATATCAGAGGAATCAGGATGAAGTCAATGTTTTAGGTGATTTGAATGTAAACTAATATTTAAAAGTTTACATTCGCTTTTTTATTAGATATATATAATTCAATATACACATTAATAAGATTAAGAATAGTATAATATTGTTAAAAGGAGATGGTTTTATGTTGAAAATAGAACAAAACAAAGTAA
>NZ_JBFUIN010000162.1:0-6600 GCF_056401855.1 Bacillus sp. P4_D3 | reverse complement strand
GAAAAAATACGCTATTCTTTCTGTTTCCCCATAGGAAAGGATGGCGTATTTTTTGCTTTATGGATAATAAAAAATTAGATTGATAGGGATTTGTTTTGACTCCCAGTACACCAATTAATCAAAAATAAAATAATTCTTCAAATTTTTTACCTAGTGCTATACAAAGTACTAATGCTARCTTTGCAGTTGGACAAAATTGTCCTGTTTCAATAGAACTAATTGTTTGCCTAGATACTCCTACCATTTCAGCTAATTCTCCCTGTGATATTTTTTTCTCAGCTCTTGCTACTTTTAAACGATTTTGCAGTACTAATTCATTTTTCAATTATCATCCCTCCAGAAAGAAAGCTATGGCACTTGCAATTGTACTCATTATTGCTAAGATGCTTGCAATAAGAAATTTTTGTGCTTTCAATTTTTTAAACTTATAAAAGCTTGTACTAGCTATATAACCAGAAAAAATTGAAATTAATTCGTAACTTTTAATACCATGCATCAATTTCCAAGAACTAAAAAATAGGACTAAAACAAGCACAGCTATTAAACCGTAACTAGATGAATCTAATTCTATAAGTTCTTTACGTTCATCTCTCCCCATTTTTTTGTATTTTCTTAATATCTCTTCTTTTTGCATCATTAGTAACCACCCCTTATTAATTATATTTTTATTGTATAGTTTTATTATCATTATGACAAGTTAACTTGTCATAATGATAATAAAACTTATCTTCAAGGTGCATAGTAATACAATTTGTATAGATATAAAATTTTCATTCTGGGGGTAATTAAGAATCTTAGCTTGATAGCGATGGGGTAGCACCACATTGCCCTCAAGCTAAGAAATACAAATACCCCCAAAACGAGAAAATTCTTAAGTTGATGGATGTGTGGTGCTCCTCCTATACATTTTCTAGGTTTGCTCGTCATTATGATTAGTAGTAAAATAAAATACATATTTCCTAACCAGAATGAATAATTTCACAACATGTCAAAGGAGTACATTATGTGTAAATATTTACATCGTTTTATTTATAACTTGAGATTTCTATATTTCATCATACTTATGACTATAGCTACATTTGTACTACCATTGGTATCCTTTCTTATACCGATAGAAGCAGAACGAAATCCGATTGAGGATGTCTCTCTTATTCGACAAGTTATATCTGGTTGTGTCGTAGCTCCACTAATAGAAACAGCTCTTTATCAGATGTTTTTGTTTTGGATTTTAAAAGATATTCCGTTTGTACGTAAATACGATAATATTCCAACGATTTTTCTTTCAGCCATTATTTTTGGAACTATTCACTCATATGGGATTTCCTATAAAGTTTATACCGGCCTAATGGGTGTCATTCTAGGATACTCATATTGGATTTATCAAAAAAAGAAGGAAAAAACACCTAAAACACTCTCCGCATGTTGGGTTGTTTTTTTAATTCATGCATTACATAATTTTTTTACCTTTATATTAAAAAATTTCACTTAATAGAATTAGGATTTGTACAGAAACCGAAGGGAATCTGAAAGTAAGAATTCTGGCGTAAACGTAATAGGGTATGTGAACTATTCAAAGAATGAGGGGTTTAATTGCAATTTAATTTCTACAAGTAGGGATATTGACACATCGCTATCAAGCTAATAAAAAGAAATACCCTCAAAATGAATAAAATGCGTTATTCTTTCTGTAGAATCATAGGAAAGGATGGCGTTTTTTGTATGTCTATTTCTGTATCTGACGAACTACAACTATTTGCACAGGAGATTCAGAGTCTTTTATCCCCAAATACCTTACAGAATCTAGCTAGAGATGTTGGGTTTGTACAGCGAACAAGTAAGTATCGAGCACAAGATTTAATAGCTTTATGCGTATGGATAAGCCAAAGTGTAGCAAAAACTTCCTTAACCCAGTTATGTAGTTGTTTAGAAGCATCAACAGAAGTACTCATCAGTCCTGAAGGACTGAATCAACGATTTAACGTCGCAGCCGTGCAGTTCCTACAACAAGTATTAGCTAAACTTCTGAACCTAAAATTATCTTCATCTATTAAACCAAAAAACAAATTTCAATAAGTTAAGACCATTACGAGACAAAAACCCTATAAAAAAGCGGTAAAATAAATAACCAGTTCCTTAAAGTACAGGGAACTGTAGCTTTTAAATAAAGGTTAATCCAATATATCTCGCATACCCAAATTTTACGATAAATAAAAAGAATCTATTTTGAAAAAAGATTGATCAAAATAGATTCTTATTCAGTATATTTAAGTTTGGTCTTTATAAAAAAGTTCAATCACTTTCAAGGTATCTAGAGTTTATTCTCGAATTAGCTTATAACATCAATTGAGTACACATACAATTTTGTAAATTATGCGGAACATAACCAAAATGAAATGTAAGCAACTCTAAATCAAGTTAATGAACCAATATTTTGTTTTTCTGCAAATTCGGTTTTTCTCTTCATACTACGATGTATCATATTAAATAAAATTGAAGCCAAAACTCCTATCGCTAAAAATATTAACCAACACCAGGAAATATGGTTAAATTTATTTAACCAAGCTCCAAGATAATTTCCTAAAGAACCTCCAAAAGCCCAACAGGCTTGAAACATTCCGAAAAACAAACCTGCAGGTTTGTTAGCACTAAATTGTGCCACCGTCATTTCAGCTCCTGGCAGTACAAGTGTTTCTCCTAGCGTATAAAGAAAAATACAAAATAGCATCCAATAAATAGATGACATAAGAGGAATCATCCCTATTGCTATTCCCATAATCAAGACACCCAGTTTCACCATAATCATAGGATCTTGATTAATAAATAATTTTCTTAAAAAAAACATTAAGAGTAATCCTGAAACCCCATTTATTATGAAAATGGAACTCACTAATTGTTCATCACCAGATAAATTATATGCTTTAATTGGAAATGAAATATTTAATTGAGCAAACATGATCCAAAACAAAGGCATTATACATATAAATAATATAAACAATTTATTGGAAATGGCGGCTTTCAAACTTAATAATACTTTTTGATTATCCTTAATAGTTTTAGGATATCTACTACGATAGATAAAAAGAATAAAAGATAAAACTAACATAGCTATACCTGCGATAGTAAATGGGTATACTGGATCAAATTTAACCAATAATGCTCCAACTAACGGACCTATAATCACTCCTGTGTTAAGCATTTGGTTAAAGTAAGTAAATATTTTTTTTCGAACTTTTTCTTTTTGTGATGTAAAGAAAGCGGTCACAGAAGGATCAAATAATGCTCCTCCAAAGCCAATTAAAAATGCTGCAATAGCCACAGACCAAAAACTGTTAGCAAAAACAAACGCCCCAAATCCTAATGCTCTTACCATCACTCCTAAAATTATATTTATTGTATGACTTACACGATCACCTATAAAACCTGTAAATACTGGTAGCCCACGCTGTGAAACGAGGATTGTAGTTAAAATAGTCCCCACTTCCCAAGAAGAGAAGTGGAGATCATTTGTTAAATGCAGTGCTAAAAAAGGCATAATCATAAAACTGCCTGTATTCATAAATAACACAGCTGTAAGTAATATCTTGATGGGAACAGGAATTCTTGTATTAATCATTTATTGTTACTCCCTTCCTTTTTTCTTCTAAATTTACTGCAACACTTAGTTTCATTATGTAATCTCCTGTATAGTGCTAATTTACATTTTTAAAATATTGGGTAAAAATAAAAATTTTTAGAACACTTTCATTTATGCATTATTGTGTATAGTACAACTTTCATAAAGTGATCATGGTAATCTTGATTATTAGTTAAAATACTTCTTATTAACTTAAGAATCTCATAACACATTACATCACCACCTTAAAAGTCTAAATATCATTCGATATTGTTAACCTTCATTAAAGTTTAATGGTTAACATTTTCTTTCATTATGTTACCAATGATTGTATAATAAAGTCAATGTTACAAATTAAGAGGTGAACAGGATTGATTAATAATCAAGTAGCACCAGGGGAGCTAGAAATTGTCCGTTGTTTCTTAAATACTTGGGAGATTCCAAATGATACACGTAAACCATTAGAACATTTAAATTGTGAAGAAGATATTAAATGTTTTATATCGAAGAATTTTAGTGGTATTAGATTTTCTGGTAAGCTAGAGGATGTGCATCGATTTCGGAAAGATGTTCGCATGTCATTAGAAACAAATAATGTTGATAATTTAAACAAGTGGTTAACAAATTACCCTATAAATATATCTATTTTAGATGTTGATAATATTCAATATAAYGCTATTAAAAAACATGACTTTTTTAGTGAAATTTTGATTATAATTGTTAAGAGCATCTCCTTAAGTCAGTGGAAGCGTCTTAAAGCATGTCCAGATTGCAAATGGGTTTTTTATGATAATTCTCGAAATGGAAGTAAGCGTTGGTGTGGTATGTATGTATCCGAACCAAAAGGGAGATCATGTGGTACCATAGCAAAAGTGCAACGACATCGAAAAAAGAATAAAGCTAGTTCAAAGGTATAGGAATAAATATTTTTGTGTGCAAATATATAACGTAGAATAAGAATAACAGTTGAAAATAAGAAGTATATTGGTTTTGGATTTGAGACGAATCGTTTAAAACGTTGATTAAGTCCTTCTGGACTCATGAGTGTAGCTGTATTTGCATAAAGTTGACTACATAATCGAGTGAGGGAATCGCTAGCTACATGTTGACTAATCCAGATACATAAAGCAGCCAAATCTCGTGCGCCATACTTACTTTTACGTTTTACAAAACCTGTCTCTTGTGCGAGTTGTTGAAGAATATGTGGAGATAGATATCACTGTAGTTCTTCTGCAAACAAATGAAACTCCTCTTGAATCGAAAGGTTCATAAAAAAACGCCACCCTTTCTGTATATTCCTACAAAAAGTATAGCGTTTTTTTTATATTCAAATGAAATTTTTATTTCAGATTAAACGAAATATTAATATATTTTTAATGAAGATTCTTATATATTAGATAAACACTTATTTTCCTCATATAAAGAATTAACATGCTGTTTTAAATTCTTGATGAATAATAGAATCTCTTGACTAGGCATTCTAGCATGTTGAAGATGAAATATGTTTCCTTTTCCGATTTCTAACTCGTTTGAAACCAAAGTAATAGGGATATTCCTAAAGACATGCCATGGAAAATACAAGTGTACAAAAGTTTCTCTAAAATATATACCCGATTGACAAATTAATACTCCATCGGATCCTTTACTCAAATTACCAAGGACAGATGTATCTAAAAAAGCAATGATTTCTTCTTCTTTTGAAATAATATATCGTGACAAAATGACCTTTAACTTTTTGTCTGAAATATGAGTGTCTATAAACAACCCATTATCAGGTTCTAATAATTCATCATATGTCTCAAACAAATTACAGATTGATTTTATCTCATCAGTTTTTACAACTGGATGTATACCAGTTTTCTTTGAATTATGGAATGAATTTTTAAGAGTTATAAGTAATTCTTTAAATAACAATGTTGGATAATCACTCCCGTCAATATTAAAACTTTTTTGTGTATCAAAAGATAAAAAACCATCTTTATCAATTACGATTTGTTGCACTTCATCTAATTTATCCCATTTCATAGTTCCTTTACCTAATAGCCAATTTTTCCAATATAGACCCGAACTTGTAAAGTAGACACCATATTTTCCTGAGCCAAACAAATTACAACTTAAAAAAGCAATAATCTGATCATCCTTTGGTATAGAGAAACGCTTTTTTGCAATTGACAAGAAATCATCAGGTATTCTGCCAACATAAAATCTAGACTGTTGATATTCTAAACAAATATCAGTTAAGCGATTAATATCTATATTGAGCATGATAATTCTCCGTTTCTTATATATTTTCTATATAATAAATTATAATATTATATAGAAAATATTAACACTTAAAATCTGCTTAAATCGAGGGGCATTCTATTGGAATCTAAAATCAATTATTATTAGATTGAAAAATTATTGACTTGTTTTTAGCATTTTGGGGGCGACCAATTTTCTTGGCTTGATGGCGATGTAGCGGTACCCCTAGTAACATTTACTATCCGTCAATCCGAAGAACAAAAAGAACTTGTAGAATTCCTACAAGTTCTTTTTAGTTTAAGGTGAATATACGGGACAAACAAAACCATCTTACAGATTCATCATAGAAACTACAGGGGTAATGCTTTGACAAGTATATTATATAACAAATATTAACATCCAGAGATTTTATTTTTGAAAATTATGTGAATTAAGAAAACAGAGTGGTATATCATTTTCTCTTCCTAAAAAATGCATTTAGTTATTTTGTATAAATAACTTTAAATTAACATCTACATCATAATAAATTAGTCAAAAAATAAATATAGGTAAATAGAGAAGACTGGGGGATTCTTCCTTATTAACCAACATTAAAATCGGAATGAAATTTATTATTTTCCGATGAATTTATAGTTGTAACGAAATATAATTTTCAAATCAATCTTAAACTAGAAGAGTGTACCTTTTGAAACAAAGAAAAATAAAAAATGATTTATTATTGTTTTATCTGAATTCCTTGTTGA
>NZ_JBFUIN010000161.1:0-6665 GCF_056401855.1 Bacillus sp. P4_D3 | reverse complement strand
TTCATATTCTCACCTATTCTCCATTAAACTGTTTCCCAAAGTTTATATCCCGCGCTAACGTATTCGCCCTTTGAAGAGAAGCATGAGTTCCTGCATCCGTCCACCAGCCGCTCATTTCATTATAAGTAAGTACCCCTCGTTTTAAATACCAATTATTTATATCCGTAATTTCAAGTTCTCCCCTTGCGGAAGGTTTTAATTCTTTTATATAAGAAAAGACTTTCGAATCATACAAATAAATTCCCGTAACAGCATAAGAACTTTTCGGTTTCTTCGGCTTTTCTTCAATTTCAATTATTTTTCGGTTTTGAATATGTGCCACACCAAATCTTTCGGGATCTTCTACAGATTGAAGCAGCACTTTAGCACCTTCTTTTTGATTTGTGAATTCTTCAACATAGGGACGAATATCATCTGAAAAGATATTATCTCCTAATATAACTACCATACGATTATTCCCGATGAAATCCTCACAAAGCCCTAACGCTTGCGCAATTCCGCCTGCCTTATCTTGCACACGATACGTAAAGGACACACCAAATTCGTGACCACTTCCTAAAAAGCTAACAACATCTCCCATATGCTCTTTACCTGTAATAATCATAATATCTGTAATCTCACATTGTTTCAGTTTATATACTGCATGATAAATCATCGGATACCGCCCAACGGGAAGTAGATGTTTATTCGTTACTTTCGTTATTGGATATAGTCTCGATCCAGTTCCGCCCGCTAAAATAATCCCTTTCATTATGCATCTCTCCCTTATGATGGAGATAGTACATCTTTATAATGTTCCATATACTTAATCTGTTCCATCTCAATCATATGTTATATGCACACAAAACTTTCCATTTTTTTATATTGTTCCATATAATTAAAGTTTCTTTTCAAGCATACAAATATCTATGTCATTTTCTCATTAATTTTCACCTATTATATAACGAGAGATTTACGGAGGTGAATTTATGTCCAATCATAATGATTCAAACAGCTTAAATCCAGTTGACTCTTTATCTTCCAGCACATCTGACCCTGCATTTCCACAATTTTCTTTGACACCTGGACCGACTGGGCCATCTGGTACTACCGGACCGATTGGTGCCACTGGACAGACTGGCAACACTGGGCCGACTGGTGCTACTGGACCGATCGGCGATACTGGGCCGACTGGCAACACTGGACCATCTGGCACTACCGGACCGACTGGTGCTACTGGTGCTACTGGTGCTACTGGACCAATCGGCGATACTGGGCCGACTGGCGCTATCGGGTCTACTGGTGCTACTGGACCATCTGGCACTACCGGACCGACTGGTGCTACTGGACCATCTGGCACTACCGGACCGACTGGTGCTACTGGCAACACTGGACCATCTGGCGCTATCGGGTCTACTGGTGCTACTGGACCAATCGGCGATACTGGGCCGACTGGACCATCTGGTACTACCGGACCGACTGGTGCTACTGGACCAATCGGCGATACTGGGCCGACTGGACCATCTAGATTAGGACTTCCAGCAGGATTGTACGCATTTAACTCCGCTGCGAGTAGCATCAACGTTGGGATTAACACGCCTGTACCATTTAATACCGCTGGGTCACAGCTCGGTACAGCGATTACTCAATTAGATAGCGATACTTTCACCATACACCAAAATGGATTATATAAAATTACTGTTATCGCATATACTGCAACATCAGGTTTACTCGGTGGCATTGAAATTCAAGTAAATGGCCTAGCAGTACCAGGTGCTGCAAGAAACTTAGTTTCACTTGGAACACCTATCGTTATCCAAGCGATTATACAAATTACAACAGCTCCAGTATCAGTTGAAGTAATTGGTATAGAGGCGATATTATCACTAGCTGTTGGTACAGGGGCATCAATTATTATTGAAAAAATTGCATAATTGTTTCCTTAGCAGTAAAACTGGTATCAGTTTTACTGCTTTCGCAATTTTATAGATAACATCCCAACCTCATTCTAAATGCGGATGTACATATTCCCTATAACTTGAATATAATTACAAAAGAGATATTCCTTCCTATTATGTATGACTTTCCATAAATAGTGGAATAAATGTATGAACAGTCTACTTGCATATTATTTTTTTGCAATCACGTCATCATCACACTTACTAGGCGATAGAAAGGAATACATACCGTGAAAGATACGAACTCTCAATATCAAATAGACTACTTACTAATCTTTATTTTATTTGCCATTGGGACTGTTAGCTGCTTTGCTATTGCAAGTGCACAAGCTTCTTTACCACCATTTTTACAACACATAAATTTTGCATTAAAACAAATCCAATGGTATGTCATTGGATTTGTGGCCATTGGCGTTATTATGATTATTGATTTCGATCGATATAAACAAATTGCTTGGTATTTGTATAGCTTTGCCCTCATACTTCTTATTGGTCTAGAACTTCAAGTTCCGGGTGCCGTTACGATTAAAGGGGCTACCGCATGGTATAGACTTCCAGGCATCGGAAACTTTCAACCTTCTGAAATTATGAAATTATTTTTAATTATCATCATTGGACGAATTATAGCAAATCATAATGAAAAGTACTTTTTCCGGACAACTCGTGAAGATTTTATTTTACTTGGAAAAATATTCGCAGCTAGTTTACCTCCACTACTTTTAATCGCAAAAGAACCTGATTTAGGAAACACTATGGTAATCTCCGCGATGCTTGCAGCAATGATTTTAGTTTCTGGTATACATTGGCGCCTTATCCTCGGATTAACCTCCGTCATTTTCGTCATAGGCTCTACCTTAATATATATTTATTTCACTCATACAGAGTTCTTTAAAGAGCATATTTTAAAAGAGTATCAATTAAACCGCTTCTATGGCTGGCTATCCCCTTACGAATATGACTCACAAGGATACCAATTAAGACAGGCATTTTTAGCTACCGGATCAGGAGAAATGCAAGGAAAAGGATGGGAAAATGGACAAGTATATTTTCCAGAGCCACATACAGATTTTATTTTCACAAATGTCGCTGAACAATTCGGTTTTTTAGGAGCAAATGTTATTATTTCACTTTTTTTCTTACTCATTTACCGAATGATCCATATCGCTTTAGAAAGCAATGAACCTTTCGGTAGTTATATTTGCGCTGGTACAATCGGAATGTTCACCTTCCAAGTATTCCAAAATATTGGGATGACAATCGGTTTACTCCCTATTACAGGAATAACATTACCTCTTATGAGCTATGGCGGGAGTTCACTACTCACATACATGATTGCTATTGGATTTATTTTAAACGTACGTTCAAGAACACAAATCTTTATGTTTAAATGAACCATATCGGAAAACCGGTATGTTTTTTTCTATATTCATTTTAGATATACTAATGAAAAGATGAACTGGAGGTTTACATATGAAGTATGACATTATAGGTGATATTCACGGATGCTTCCAAGAGTTTCAAGATTTAACAACGAAACTAGGATACAGCTGGGCTAGTGGTCTCCCTATACATAACGCCAAACGAAAGCTGGCGTTCGTTGGTGATATTACAGACCGAGGCCCTCATTCATTACGTATGATTGAAATCGTATGGGAGCTCGTAATAAATAGAAAAGAAGCTTATTATGCGCCTGGGAATCACTGTAATAAACTGTATCGTTTTTTCCTTGGGCGTAATGTTTCAATCGCTCATGGACTCGAAACAACTGTTGCCGAATATGAAGCATTACCTTCTAATAAACAACAAATCATAAAAGAAAAGTTCATTACGCTTTACGAGCAGTCCCCCCTGTATCACATACTGGATAACAAGAAATTAATCGTATGCCATGCCGGCATTCGTCAGGATTACATAGAAAGAAATGATAAAAAAGTGCAAACATTTGTATTATATGGTGATATTACAGGAGAAAAGCATCCTGACGGCTCACCTGTACGCCGAGATTGGGCGAAAGAGTATAAGGGGGAAACATGGATTATATATGGACATACACCTGTCAACGAGCCTCGCTTTGTGAATCATACAATCAATATTGATACCGGCGCTGTATTTGGCGGCAAACTAACTGGACTTCGTTATCCTGAAATGGAGGCCATTTCCGTTCCTTCTTCCCTACCTTTTGTCACTGAGAAGTTCCGCCCAATTTCATAATTACATTTACCTTTGTACAATTCATTCCGAGTACGTATAAAGAATGATTTCTAGGCGAATTCCTCGTTAAAAATCGGTCATATAGTAAAAAAAGATGCTATGAAGTGCATCTTTTTTTTACTATGCGGCATATACTGTCGCAGGAGGTGACGGAATGAAGAAAAAACGATCTAAACAAAAAAGAAATTTCTCTCCTTTATATCATCCCATATACGGAATTAACAACTGGTGTAGCATACGAGCTGCGGCTATTGAAGAAATAGAAGAACGTATGGAAACAAAAACAGGGAAAACGAGAGGAACATATATTTCTTTAGAACATGCTGTTATGAAACGAATTATAGATAACAGAAAAATAAAGGCACTACAAAAAAAGAAACGCCTTTCTCATAACAATGAGCCTATACTTGAGTCAAAGAATTTACAGGAGAATATAAACAAAGAAATTCCTGAAACAATTAAAGAAAAGGTCCAAGCTGAAATTCCTAAAGCAATTAAAGAAAAAGCACAGGCTGTAATTCCCACCAATATTATACAGCAAGTAACAAAAATAAAAGAGGGATTAACTTTAACCAATGACATAAAAAAAGAGGATTCTACTATCACTCAGCCCCCTATACTTTCACCTACTCCTGCTGAGAATGAAAAAGTAGCCAGATACGCATATAAGGAGGGCCTTCACTCTACGGCTGACGGGATAGCCTCACATGCAGAAGGATTTCTTACTCATACAGAGGGTGCCTTTTCTCATGCAGAAGGTTCAAAAACAAAGGCAACTGGACATAGTTCGCATAGTGAAGGAAGTGAAACGACAGCAGGCGGTCCTTATTCTCACGCGGAAGGAAAGCATACAATTGCTTTCGGCGAAGCAGCACATGCAGAAGGAACCGCAACTATCGCTAACGGATTCTCATCTCATGCGGAAGGAAATCATACATCAACAGCTAATTTTGCAGGCAGCCATATTATGGGTAAATTTGGTACAGCAGAAGAAGCTTATTCCTGGTTTATTGCAAATGGGACAAATGACACTGATTATAATATAGGTGCCAAATGGCTTGCCCATAACGGAGAAATGTATATCGATGGTGCTTCTTACAATGCAGGTGGTACTGATTTTGCACAAATGTTTGAGGCAGCAGATCATAGCCCTATTGATGTTGGTTATTTCATTACATTTAGTAACGAAGAAAAAATTCGAAAAGCTACTTCAAATGATACATTCATATTAGGCATATCTAGCGCTACTCCTGCTCTCATAGGAAATAGCGGTGCTTTAAGTTGGCAAAAACGCTATAAAACAGACCGCTTCGGAAAACGTCAATATACGCGTACGGATACGCAAGAAATACAACCTCTTTTAAATACAGAATGGAATCCAGCTTGTAAGTATCTATCAAGAAGAGACCGTACTGAGTGGCTTCCTGTCGGATTAATTGGACAAATGTTAGTACGTGATGACGGTACTTGCGAAACACACGGATATTGTCGTCCAAATGATGACGGCATTGCTACAAAAGCTGAAAGTGGCTTTTTCGTTATAAAGCGTACTGGTGAACATCAAATTTTAATATTATTCCGCTAAAAAAAGGGAACAAAATTCTTTTTATGATAAGAATTTTGTTCCCTTTTAATTGTTATGTAAAGCGTATTGCATATCCTCTGGGATACTTACGGTAAAAGTCATTCCCTTTTCTAAAATAGGATGATAAAACGTCAAAGATGTACTATGAAGCGCTTGACGTTTTATCACATCTCTTCGGCCGCCGTATAAATCATCCCCAAGTAGCGGATGTCCTATATATGCCATATGTACACGAATTTGATGTGTTCTTCCCGTCTCGAGCTCAAGCGCTACATGCGTCTTATCTGAATAACTCTCCATCACTCTAAAATGAGTAACAGCTCTTTGACCATCTTCACAGACAGTTCGCTCGATAATACTATCCGCTTTTCGTCCGATTGGCGCGTCAATCGTTCCTACTTCTTCTAAAATAGTCCCATGAACGATTGCCTCATACGTTCGTTTCACCCCTTTTTGTTGATGCTGCTTCGATAAAAGGTGGTGAACGAATCTATTTTTCGCAATTAACATAAGCCCTGAAGTATCACGGTCTAACCTCGTCACAATGTGCACCGTACTTGCAAGATTTTGTTTATCATAATGATGTAAAATAGCGTTCGCAACACTTCCTGACGGGTGCTCCCTAGACGGAATTGTCGACATATTTGCTTCTTTATTTATAACAAGAACCGCGTCATCTTCATATACGATACATAAAGGGATCTCTTCCACTTCCATCCCTTCACTTCTTTCCTCCACTGGAAAAAAGACTTGTAACTCTTCACCAGCTTGTAACTTGTGACGAACACTCGTGTGTTGACCGTTTACTTCAATTGCTCCGCCACGGAACTTTATATCCGTTAAAGCGGCTTTCGAAATCCCTTTTGTTTTCAAAAATTCTCTAACTAAAGTTCCTTCTTCAGCCAGCCCTATATCCCATTTCAATGTAAATC
>NZ_JBFUIN010000160.1:0-6771 GCF_056401855.1 Bacillus sp. P4_D3 | reverse complement strand
GTGAGATTAGCAAATGTGATCCAGAAATTACAGCGTTTATTATGCTTCGCCTATACGTATCGCTTATTTTTGATTGGGAAAAAAATCATGAACCGTTAGAAAAAGAAAAGATATCGGAATTATTCGAACTTTATTTACTAAAAGGATTGTCAAATTAAGATAATCCTTTTAATATTATAAAAAAATGACTAATTGACCAAATTGGTCATTTATATGAGAAGGGTGGTTAAATAGTATAATCAAGTAGTTGAAAATATGCATAGTATAAATTCGGGGATAAGGCATATGTATGAACAGATATAGCCTTTTTATTTGGTTAAAAATGACTAAATAGACATTTTGGTCATTTTTGAAAAGGGGGATAAATTATGAAATGGCATAAGTTGCTTAGTAAAGAATTTGCAGAGATTATAAAAAGTAAAAAAATATTAATCCCAATCATTGCGGTTTTATTTGTACCGATTTTATATGCGGGTATGTTTTTATGGGCCTTTTGGGATCCGTATGAGCAGCTAGATGACTTGCCAGTTGCGGTAGTCAATTTAGATAAAGGTGCAGAACTTGATGGGAAACCAATTGAGGTCGGGAAAGGGCTCGTTGATAACTTAAAAGATAATAAAAGTTTTAAATGGGAATTTGTAAGTGAAAAAGAAGCGAAAGAGGGAATGGAAGGCAGAAAGTATTACATGTTAGTACGTATTCCAGATGACTTCTCAAGTAACGCTACAACGTTATTACAAGACGATCCGAAACCATTAAACTTAGAATATATTCCAAATGAAAGTTTAAACTTCTTATCTTCACAAATTGGCGGAACAGCAATTGAAAAAATTAAAGGTGAAGTATCAAGCACGTTAACGAAAACATATGCAGAGAAAATGTTTGATTCCATTAAAGACGTATCAAAAGGATTAGCAGATGGAGCGGACGGAGCAAATAAGTTACATGATGGAGCTAGTGAGTTGCATGATGGATCAAGTAAAGTGACGGATGGACTCCATACACTTCAAGGGAAATCTGGGGAGATGAAAGATGGAGCTCAGAAATTAGCAGATGGATCTAATAAATTGCAAGATGGGTCCGGAAAAGTAACAGATGGTTTAAATACATTAAATAGCAAAACGGGTGAAATACAAACTGGTATAGGGAAATTACAAGATGGGTCTGGAAAAGTAACAGATGGTTTAAATACGTTAAATGGAAAAACGGGTATAGGGAAATTACAAGATGGATCTGGAAAAGTAACAGATGGTTTAAATACGTTAAATGGAAAAACGGGTGAAATGCAAAAAGGAATTGGCGAATTGCGAAGTGGGTCTGAGAAAGTAACTAAAGGTTTGAACACATTAGTAAGTAAAACAGGTGAATTAAAAACAGGAACAATTGAACTATCAAATGGGATGGAAAAACTTGTTGGGGGGCAAATTCAATTAGAGAAAGGGTCTCAAGAGATTCAAAAGGGTTTACAGGAGTTAAATAGTAAAATGCAAAATTCTGTTGCAGGCCTAGAGGAGGCGCAGTCGAAAGGTCCTTCTATATTAAATAAAGTAAACCAGAAAATAAATGGAGCTGAAGAAAACGTAAATCAGTTAAATGAAATTACCCAATCAACAGCAGGGGATGCAAAAACTGCAGCACAAGATGTAGCGAATTTACAAAAGCAAATTGAAAGTTTACCGAAAGAATATCAAGAGCAGTTACAGCCATTTATAACAAATGCGGTAAAAAGTACGGCGACAGTTCAACAGAAAGCTGCCGGAGTAGCAGGCGGAACGAGCAAATTAAATGAAGAAGTAAAACAATTAAAAGGTGAAATCAGTGAAAAGACAAGTGGAATGCAAAGCAAAATGCCGAATCCAGAAGAGGTGGGAAATTTAGCGAGTGGTATTAAGAAATTAACGAATGCGCAAAACGAATTTGTAAGTAAGTTTCATGGATTAGGTGAAGGATTAGGTAATGCAAAAGCAGGTGCTGATAGATTGAAAGACGGATCAGGTCAATTAATTGATGGAGAAAATCAATTATTAGATGGATCTGGAAAGGTAACAGAAGGATTAGGTGCATTATCTGTAGGAGCAAACCAAATGGCAGGTGGAATCACTCAATTAGCGGATGGCTCAAGTCAAGTAACAGGTGGTTTAGGCACAGTATCTGTAGCAGTAAACCAATTAGAAGACGGTTCAAGCCAAGTAACAGGCGGTTTGGGTACATTATCAGTAGGAGCAAGCCAAATGACAGGTGGAATAACGCAATTAGCAGATGGCTCGGGTAAAGTAACAACTGGCTTAGGTACTCTAAATGGTGGTCTAAATAACATGGCAACTGGCTCAACCCAGCTAATCGACGGAGTAAATAAACTAACAGACGGCTCAGGAAAAGTGACAGACGGACTCGTAAAAGTAAATGATGGGTCAGGTGAACTTGCTGAGAAACTTGGTGAAGGTGCAGAAAAGACAGGAGAAGTAAAAGGAACGGATAAAACGTATGATATGTTTGCAAGCCCAGTAAAAGTGAAGGTGGAGAAAATAGCGGAAGTTCCAAACTACGGAACAGGATTTACACCGTACTTCTTATCACTCGGTTTATTCGTTGGGGCATTACTATTATCTATCGTATACCCATTACGCGATACAGTCGGCGTTCCGAAATCAGGATTCAGCTGGTTTATTAGTAAGTTTGGTGTTTTATTATCAGTCGGTATTATTCAAGCAATAGTAGCAGATGTCATATTACTATTCGGATTAGGTGTAGAAGTGCAAAGCATCCCATACTTCATACTCTTTAGCATTATTACAAGTTTAGCATGCATCGCATTAATTCAATGTTTAGTAACAGCATTCGGTGATGCGGGCCGTTTCATTGCGATCTTAACATTAATTATGCAGCTTACAACTAGTGCTGGAACATTCCCGCTAGAGTTGATTCCGAAGTACTTACAACCCTTTAATGCTTGGCTACCGATGACATACTCTGTATCAGGGTTTAAAGCAGTCGTATCAAGCGGTGATTTTAACTTCATGTGGCAAAATATAGGGATACTCATGATCTTTATCGTTGTATTATCACTTGGAACAATCGCTTCATTAACTTGGATGCACAAACGAAAATTTAGAAATATTGCTGAAAATCAATCACTTGAAGCGTAAATAAAAAAGCACCGAAATGGTGCTTTTTTATTTATCTTATTTTAATTAGAGGATTATCCTCCATACTTTTGCTGTAGTTCTTTATTTTTAGTGAGCACATTTTCAAATTTTTCTTCATGTCCTTTTGGGAAGAGGACGCCTAAACCGTACGAATGTGAAAATTCTAGGTGAGGGTATTGTGCTTTTAAAGTATCCCATAACAAATGTACACCAAACCCATTTTCGAAGACGGCTATATCATGAAATAAAATAATACCGTTCTTTTTAAGTTTTGGTAACCATGTAACATAATCGTGTGAGACCGCCTCAAACGTATGAAACCCATCGATATGTAATAAATCGATGCTTTCATCTTCAAATTGATTTAAAGCATCATCAAATGTAGAACGAATCGTTTTTCCGATTCCTGGATAACACGTGTCCAGCACATTTGTTACGGTTTCGAATACATTTTCTCCATAGTAACCACCGTGTGGATCTCCTTGCCAAGTATCAATTGCAGTACATTGTGTCGGGAGTTGTTCATCTTTAACAGCCTGACAAAAACTGTAGAAGGAAGATCCATAATATGTTCCTAATTCTACTAGTGTATTAGGTTTGAAAAATGTAACGAGATCGTAAGCAAACTTGTTATGCCCAGCCCATGGCGAAGAAGTTCTAACAGATGGAACGACTTGATCTACTTCAAACAAAGGATCATAATAAATCCACCGCATTCATATTCCCCCTTGACTTGTAATTCATCCATGTAAATATATGTGAAAGATCATTGGATAGAACATATCACTTTTATTTAAAAATTCCTGTAGACCTACCTAAAGGAGAGGGGAATATTAAAAAAGGGATTACAAAGATTTGAATAGAATCATATACAGAAAGAGGAGGAGCTATGAGAAAAAAATTCAACTATTATTTCATACTATATCCATGCGTCTATTTCCTCGTTTTCACCATATCACCGATTTTGTTTCGCAAAGAAGAACATACTAGCGTAAAAGATACGTTAGCATTTCTTGGATTCTACTATTTCCTTATAAGCGTAGGGTATGCACTGGACCTTTTCGGTGAAAAAGACAAGGAAAAGGATAAATAATAAGGAGGAAAATAAAATGACCGAAAGTGAAATGAAATTTAGAGATACGATCATTCGTAACTTTTTCGATAAAGAGGACCGCTTAAAATCGATTCCAGGTCAAAAGAAGAAAAAACTAGTATTGTTAGAGCATTTAGTTAGCAAGTTAAATGCTGAAAAACAATATACAGAAAAAGAAATTAATACATTCATAAAACAATATCATGATGATTTTTGTACGATTAGACGCGAGTTTATCGTGCACGGATTTATGGATCGAGAGGATAATATGTACCGAATAAATGGGAGAGAGGTTTGAACGAAGTGGGAGGAATTAAAATAATGAATCAACGGGGGGGATTCCACTGATTATGAGTCCGCGCTAGTCGTGCATTTTCTTTGTAGTAAGTCTATGAACTCTTCAATATTTGAACTTGTAATGTATCCCAACGTTATATATTCATCTTCATAGTAAAATATTATTTTTTTATCAAAGATTCTTCTCTTCGTTTCTATAGATAGAATTTTTTCATACTCAAATTCGGCAATCAATGTATTTTTATATTGGCCCAAAAAGAGAAGTCTTCTGTTAGTAGCAAATAACATGCCTGGATACGGGACTTTATGCGTATTAATATAGTCAGTAAGTGAACATTTTAAAGTAGAGACAATAACTTCGCCTTTATGTAATAGTTGTTTTGCAGCTGTTAAAATTGGATTCATTGTATACATTCCTTTTATATAGATGTAAGAATATTATATCAAAAGTGAAAAGATTCTCAATATGTAATGTTGCATATTGAGAGTTTTGGAGATTCCTTAGTTTGATAGCTTCAGCATTATTCTTTTAAGAAAAAGGTAAGAGGTGATTTTGTGATACGATTAGCAAAAGAGGTTGATGCGGAATCAATTATGGCTATTAGAAAAGAAATTATATTATCGGAAACTACTACAAAGTTTTTTATAGTATCTCCAAATAAAGTACCAAATGATATTGATTTAGAAAGAGAAAAAATACGGAAAAGTAAGGGAAAAGGTAATCTTTACATAGTTTATGAAGTAGATAATAAGGTGGTTGGCTTTTTACTTTTCAATCGATATGAACTAGAACGCTTACGACATGCAGGTACAATGGGAATGGGGATTAGAGAGGCGTACTGTAATCAAGGCATTGGTACGAAGCTAATTGAATTTCTTATTAGCTGGGCTAAAGGGCAGAAAGGTTTAGAGAAAATTTGCTTAGGTGTAGTTTCTATTAATGATAGGGCAATTCAAGTGTACAAACGTATTGGTTTTGTAGAAGAAGGAAGACAAAGAAAGCAAATTAAATATGAAGATGGATCATATGGAGACGATGTATTGATGGGTTTTTATATTGGCTAAAAAAGAGAAACCTTCTATTAGTAGCAAGTAACATGCCCGGATAAGGGACGTTTTGCGTAATCATATAGCCAGTAAGTGAACACTTTGAAGTAGATATAATAACTTCGTCGTTCTGTAATAGTTGTTTTGCACCTGTTAAGATTGGATTCATTGTATACATTTCTTTCGTTTGGATGTATGAATGTTGTATCGAAATTGAAAAGGCTCCCAATATTGCATATTGGGAGTCTCTTTTTAGTAGAAGTGTTTACACTTAGCAAACCTTAAGCTCTAGCCGATCTTTCTGACGAAGATGGTGTGCAAAATGCATAGAAATGAGCTGGAACCACTCTGCCGCATTTAAGTAACCAAGTCCAGGGTGCTCTACTTTACAATCATTAGGAATAGAAGTAAGTGTTGGCTCAATGTCTTTAACAACTGTAATTAATTCCAGAAAACGTTCTTGTACTTCTTCTTTGTTAGTTGGATTTTCGGGTGCATATCCCGGATGATCTGGCACTTTTATTTGTATGTCAGGAAAAGCCCCCATTATATATACTTTTTCACCCATATCCGTTTTTTTGTTAGTTACAGAGGGCATTTCAGTTCTACATTTTGCGATTGCATCTAACTGCATATATGTAGCCGAAAGTAAATGATTATACATTTGACCAAGAGACCATTCTTCTGTAGAAGGTTTCGTTCTAAATTGTTCGAGAGAGTATTTTTCTAATTCCTCTATGTAATACGTTGCTAAATCCTCAAATTTGTTCATATTGTTATCCCCTTTTTAAGAAAATGTATTTGTTAATACCTACAATAAAGGAGGGCTACTGACAACATTATGTCAGTAGTAAAATAAAAAATTAAAGTTTTAACATTTTTTTTACTTCATCATATATTTTCTCAGAAAGAATTTTTGGCTCTAGTACTTGCACTTGGCTACCCCAGCTTAATATCCATTGAAAGACTTCATCTATATTTCTTGATTTCAAAAAGACATGAAAACCATTATCCTGATGCTCGTATGAATCTATAAAAAAGTATCGTGATTCAATAATTTTATGTGCAATATGGGATGGAAATAATAAATGAATCGTAACAGTACGATTGTTTTCAGGTTGATAGTCTTGTAAAGAAAAGTCCTTCGGTTTTGTAAAGAATTCTTGTTCTTGCTGTAATGTATCCATA
>NZ_JBFUIN010000159.1:0-6775 GCF_056401855.1 Bacillus sp. P4_D3 | reverse complement strand
CCTTTTTCAATCGCAATCTCTAAATAAGATTGGATGACAGAAATGATTTCCACATCTACTTGTTGCATCACTTCTTGTACTTCTTTCGTTCCCATATCACGCTCTTCTTGAATTAGTTTAATCATGAGCTGATGTTCTTTTCTAAATTCTAATATGCTATATAATGCTCTATGTACATTTTCAAAAAATGAAATATCTGAACGAATTGCGTCTTTTGCGACTTGCTTCATTTCTGTAATTAAATTAGAAATAATTTCGCCAAATAGTTCTTCTTTATTTTTGAAAAAAGTATAAATTGTTCCTTTTCCTACATTCGCTAACTTCGCAACTTGATCCATCGTCGTTGCTTTATAACCGAATGCTGAAAAAGACTTTGTTGCAGCTTCAATAATAGAACGTTTTCGATCTATCGCCACATCGTCACCTCCAAAAATGACCAATCGGATGATATAGTCAATTAGTACATCTTTGATATTACCACACGCTTACATTCTATACAAGTTCTCTTTTTAGTTATTCCCAGTATAAAAACATTCCAGTCAATGTATATAATACTGTCATAGTGTATCAGAAAAAAAGGGGAAAGGAAAAGATGTTCTTCAGATATAATTTTTATGAACACCTTTTTCTTATTTCAACGTAGAAAGCGTAATTTTGTCTAAACTAGAATTCCATATGTCCTCTCTTTTCCTTTCACTCTGACAATCTTCTTCTACAGTTAAACCTTACCTAACAACAACAAAATTACTCTTTTTCTAATAAACAAATAAAAAAACAAGAAAATCCTTACAATTAATAGTAATATAGAAAATAGACAAGTTTATCAAAATAGTGGAGGCTTTTTTAGTCATGATGCGTGCGCTTCGTTTAAATATAAAGCAAGCTTTTTGTAATCGTGTTTCTTTAATTATTATGTTTAGTGGATTCGTTCTTATTTGTATTTATCATTATTATTTTGTAATTCGTTATTTAGGAGATGCTGCGAATGGACCTATATCAACGGATATTAAATGGATTGGATTTCGTGGCAATGAAATGGATGTTTATTTGTTATTAATGCCAGTTATTGCGAGCCTTCCCTTTAGTACAAGTTACAACTCGGATAAATCAGATGGTTTTAAACCGTTTGTCAGTAAAGAAATTTCTATATTTCCTTATTCAGTAATGAAATATATCGTTACATTTTTTTGCGGAGGGACCCTTTATACGTTTCCATTCATCTTATCATTATTATTTTGCAAATTAACCATTCCAGACGGAGAACCGACGGCTGGTTCAGGCATTATAAATGATAACGGGATGTTCGCAAACTTATATTACGATACTCCCATCACTTACATTACTGTATATATCGGAATTAATTTTTTATTTGCAGGTTTAATGGCTCTTTTAGGACTTGCTGCATCTGCATGGTCACAAAAAGATTATATGGCGCTTCTATTTCCATTTGCAACTACCGCCATTCCTTACATCCTGCTAAATACGATATTCCCTACAATAGGCGGGGCACCTATTCATTTATATGATCCAAGGCAACCGCTGCATGGCATGTCACCGTATATTTTAACAATACAATGTACCTTCTTCCTCCTCGTTAGCTTATTCATGTATATACAAGGAGTAAAGCGCGATAGAAAAAAATATAGAAGAAGACTGCAAAGAAGAGATCGGTGTAGAAAAGCGTTTCAAGCATAAAAAACCTAATTTCCACATTTTATCTTGGAAATTAGGTTTTTTATATTCATTTACGGCGTACCAGCCAATCCCCACAAAATAACAACAGCCGCAAAGTAAATTGCTTTAATAGCTACCACTAAACATAATGAAATAATTGCATATTTACTCAATTCTCTTCTTGCTCCTATTAAAGTAAAAATGACTGCCAAACTAAATGTTATATAAGAACTTGCTGTATTTATTAGGTTATACGTAATATCTAAATTCTGTGTAAGTCCTGTTATCTCGGCTATAAACTGAATCATGACGATACTACTAAAAAAGATTGCGATTTGATTCATTAATTTCCCACTTATTAACGCTTGCATCTTTAGCCCCTCTTCCGAAAACTAAATATTCAATTAATTTTATCACCATATTACAAAAAAAGGAATTCTATCGTCATAATTATATGACGATGTAAAAACAAAAAAGAACGCTTAGTTACCTAAGCGTTCCCCTACTTTAAGAAGCCTTCTTCAAATCAATTTGAGCAAGTACTGGATCGTGGTCACTTACACGTCCATGTTCTTTCATAATGTTTGAGTTTAAGTGTACTGGGTCTACAATTGTGTGCTGTACAATGTTATTTGTTACTAAAATATGATCTAGCACTTGTGCGTTACCTTCATGAATGTACGTGTAACGATTCTCTTTCGGCACTGTGTTTAACATATCTTTTAATATCGTTCCCTCTAGTGCTTCTAAAGGTTTAGAGAATTCAAAGTCATTCATATCACCTAATACAACAACTGGTGCATTTGTATTCTTTTTCTGAATACCTTGTACGAAATGATTCACTTCTTGTGCTAATTGAACTCGTTTTTCTTCACTCTTTAATACGAGCGGCTGTACTTTTCCAAATGGCGTTGCATCTCCTATTTTTGAGTTTAAGTGATTTGCAACAACAACAACGTTTTGTCCTTGGAACGTAAATTCTGCCGCTAACGGTTTACGTGTACTTTCAAATAATGAATTTTCGTCTCCGATACGAACAACATTTTTATCAAGTAACTTCGGTACTGCTGCTAATTTCACGCGTGATGGGTTATAGAAGAAACCGACGCGAATGTTAGCTCCTGGTGCTCCTCCGTCTTGATTGTTGTTTGGAGCGATTTCTACATACTCATACTTCGGACCACGAATTTCTACCACTGCATCAATGATACGTTTTGCGCTTAATGAAGCATCTGTTGTACCGTCATTAATCGATCCGTTATTATCTTGCATTTCCTCTACACCGATAATATCTGGCATTTTTAAATTGTATTTAATAGAATACGCTAACGCTTTTACTTTTTCATCTGTTGTTTCTTTCTTATTCGCCGAGAAGTTTTCAATGTTATATGTAGCAACTGTTAACTTATCAAGACGCGGCTGAATATTTGCCCCTACTTGCTTAAACCCACCGTCCACTACAGATGGTAATTCCGTTACTGGCGAAATGCGGAACGCACCGTAGTCATATCCTACTACGCCTGTTATATTACCAGTGAACGTATCTCCTACTTTCGCGACATAATCACGAGGTACTTTTACAGAAAGACGCTCTGGGTTTAATTGCTCTTTATCTAATAGCGGTGTGCCATACTTCGTTATAACTTTATCCCCACCATTTTCTACTGTTACATATAAGTTACCATTTTTCTGAGGAGCGATAATTTTTGGTGTTGGCATCGTAACGCGCATGCCTTCTACACTCTCATAAAAATCAATTGCATCTTCGTTCGGATCAAATAGACCAAATCCATCATTATCAATAATTTGATCTGGGATTTTCACTCCGTTTTCTCCTAATACAATCGCTTCTGGTAAAGTCTGATCTTTTGCGATTACACCAATGCGACTCGCTTTAATTTCTGTCGTCGTTAAGTCTGTTTCAAAGCGTTCTGCATATCCAGGCCCAACATATTCTTCTACTTCTCCATCAACTTGGACAAGGTCTCCTACCGCTACATTCGCATCTTTTTTGTATACGTACATACCTTCTGAAGTAGCTGGATCATTATCCGGCTGATTATCTTCTATATAAAAACCGTTTTTATCAAGCGCTGTTACAACGCCCTCCACATTGTTTACTTTCTTCMCATTGTAAGGAGAAATATGTGATTTCCCTTGAATATCATGAATACGAACTGGTTCATTGTTTACGATAATAAATGAAAATGTTGAAATCGCTGAAGAAGTAAGCCCTTCTTTTTCTGCGATCGCTTTCACTACACTATTTTCATTCACTACAATTTGTCCGTTATAACGAACGCTTTTATTTGTAGGATTAGAGCCATCTAACGTATAGTAGATTGTTGCTCCTTCTGTATTCGTTGTTAATGTTACCGCTGTTCCTTTCGCAACTTCCCCGCCATTTGGTGAAGCCACTACATCGCTAACACGGTTTTGTTCTTCTCCGTAAAACTTATGAGCTGTTACTGATTTTAAACCTGGGCTACTAAAATATAATTCAAGCGTCCCTGTCAAGCTAACTTTCTTCCCGATATTTTCAGGATGGTCTTTCACATTTACAGCCGATCTCACATCGCCTTTTGGCAACTGAACAGGCATGATCTTGTCTGGATTCGTTTCGTTTGGCGAATCGGCAATTGCCACGTTTGTGTCGTCAAACTTAGCCGGATCTTTCGTGTATTTAGAAGGACTTTGTGTATATCCAACGATATATCCTTCCACTATCCCCTTTGTTTTCCCTTGCTGCTTAAATACTTGAATTGCATCTTGCACTGACATAGAAGTATTTCCTTCTGCATGTGCTAAAGTACCAGTAAATGAAATCAATAGTATCAATGATAAAAAAATACTTACGACTTTCTTCACAGCCATCTCCCTCTCTTTATTTCATATTTTCTCGGCATTTCTATCATAGCAAATAGTTCTTTATAAAGAACTATATTTCGACAAGTTTTACAAAAAATTAATCTTACCTTTAAAAAGAAAAGCACCCTAAAAATATTAGGATGCTTTTCTTACCACGCTACTAATTCCGTTTCTGCTACCTTCTCTAAATGAGATACTACATGCTTTGCGGCTCTCTCACCTTGCTCAATACAAGCCGGAAGACCAGAACCAGCGTAAGAACTACCTGCCAAATACACACCTGGCAACTCATTCTCCATAAATGTTGTGAGCTTTTTCATTCGCTCTTTATGGCCAACTGTATATTGAGGCATCGCTTCTTTCCAGCGGCTTACAATTGTAAACTCTGGATCCTCTATAATATCCATTGTCTTTTGTAAGTCCTCTAATACAAGCTGCACAATTTCTTCGTCAGTTTGTTCAACAATCGCTTCATCACCAGGTCGTCCAACGTAACAACGAAGAAGTGCCTTTCCTTCTGGCGTTGTATGCGGCCATTTTTTATGTGTCCACGTACACGCTGTAATCGTGTAATCACTATTTCTTGATACGACAAATCCCGTACCATCAATATCACGCTGAATTGCAGACTTCGGGAAAGCAAGTGCCACGTTTGCAACTGATGTAGACGGAATGTTACGGAAGAAACGAAACTGCTTGTACTGCGCAAACATAGACGGCAATATTTTATGCGGTGCTGTAACTACAATCGCGTCTGCTTCCATTTCTTTTCCGTTACTAAGAGTAATCGTATAACTATCACCAAGTTTTGCAACTTTTTCARTACGAGTTCCCTTCATTACCATATCATTAGGAATCTTCACTTCAAGAGATTCTACTATAGATTCTAAACCGTTTTTCACAGTTTTAAAGATTCCCTTTTTCAATTCAGCCTTCTCTTGCTTTGGAGCGAGCGTACGCATACCGAGTGAAATACTACGATGCTCCTGTTCAATTTGATAAATTTGAGGGAATGTTGACATTAAACTCATTTCATCAATATCCCCTGCATAAATACCAGATAATAATGGCTCAATTAAATTTTCAACGACTTCATTTCCAAGGCGATGCCTGAAAAACTGCCCGAGTGATTGGTCAGATACTGGCTTTGATCTAGGCATTAACAGATCAAAACCAGCTCTTAGTTTACCAATTGGGGAGAACAATCCRGAAAATAGAAACGGTGTAATTTGCGTTGGAATTCCCATCATTGAACCGCTCGGCATTTTATGTAACCGATTGTTTACGAGRACGAACGATTGACCGGTCGCATTATTTACAAGTTCAGCATCAAGTCCTAATTCTTTCACTAATTTAGCTGCGCTCTCTTTTCTTGCTAAGAAAGAATCAGGGCCACGTTCAATTGTAAATCCATCTTTTTGAACGGTTTGAATTTTCCCGCCAAGTTTACCGGACGCTTCTATAAGCAATGCATCTATCGGCAAGTTTTTTTCACGAATTTCTTTTTGTAAGTTATACATTGTTGTTAATCCTGTGATGCCACCGCCGATGATCACAACTTTTTTCCTCAAGTAAGCTCCCCCTTTCTACTTACATTACAGATTCTTTTTTCTTTAATACAACATCTGCTAAACAGTCGATAAATGCGTTCGATGCGTTTGGCATTTCTGGACGATAATATTTCGCGCCAATTTCATCCGTTACAACTTTACACTCAAAGTCATTGTCATATAAAACTTCTAAATGTTCCGCAACAAATCCAACTGGTGCATATACGAATGAACTGTAGCCGTACTTTTCATTTAGTTCTCTCGTTAAATCTTGTACATCTGGACCAATCCAAGGATCTGGCGTGTTGCCTGCACTTTGCCAACCTACTGCATAATTCGCTACTTCAGCGCCCCTTGCAATATAATCAGCTGTTTCATTTAATTGATCTGGATATGGATCGCCGAGTGCGATAATTTTCTCTGGTAAGCTATGAGCCGATACGATTAACACAGCTTTTTCACGTTCTGCTTCTGACATACCGTTATATATACCTTTCACTGCATCGACCCAATACTGAATAAATTTCGGTTCTTTATACCAGCTATCAATGCCGTGAATTGTTAAGTTTCCAAGTTTTTCTGCTTCTTCTTGCGCTCGTCCTACATACGACTTCACGCTAAAAGTAGAATAGTGAGGGGCAAGAACGAGTGCAATTGCATCTTCTATTCCATCTTTATGCATA
>NZ_JBFUIN010000158.1:0-6826 GCF_056401855.1 Bacillus sp. P4_D3 | reverse complement strand
GTGTATGATTCATTACGCTCTCTCCTTCATCCGTAAAATCCTTCTTTATTATATAAGAAATGCTTTTAAAGCTAACCGATTCTTCTTGGCTATATTTCAACAAATCTTACTTCTCTATCACTTTCTCACAATACATATTTTCATTTCTACTAAAACACATTATACTTGTTCTACATCTTAAAAATAAAATATAGAAAATCTGACTTTTTATAAATAAATTGAATTTTTACGAAATGTAAATGATTTGTAATGTTTTTTTTCGCTAAATTTCATTATAATAAGTGGATATGAGTGTCRTATTTCAATCCAAATGAAGGAGTACAATCAATGGAGCAAAACCCATCTTTGCAAGAAAATACAAGAAATAAACCGAAAAAAAGTAAGAAAAAAACAAAAATTATTATAAGCGCTATTTTATTCTTTTTAATAGTAGGTGGCGGTTATACTTGGTTTTTAGTAAATAAAGCATCTTCTGCTATTCGAAATGCCGCTCACGATTTAGCGCGCGGTGATAAATCTGATTTACGTGATAAAGCTGTAAAACCTATTACAAATAACGTCTCTGTCTTAATAATGGGTGTTGATGAAAGCGATGTCCGTGGGAAAGAATATGGTGAAGCTATAAGAACGGATGCACTATTACTTGCAACGTTTAATAAAGATAGCAAAACTGTAAAACTATTAAGTATTCCACGAGACACATATACTTATATTCCAGTAGAAAAGAAAAAAGATAAAATTACACACGCTCATGCATTCGGTTCTACCAAAAATGGAAAAGATGGCGGACCACAAGCAAGTATTGATGCAGTTGAAAAATTAACGAATGTTCCTGTCGATTACTTTGTAAAATTTAACTTTAAATCATTTATAAAAATCGTCGATGATTTGGGCGGAATTGAAGTTGATGTACCAGTTGAATTTACTGAGCAAGATAGCAATGATACTGCTGAGGCAATTCATCTGCAAAAAGGTGTTCAAAAGTTAAATGGCGAAGAAGCTCTTGCTCTTGCTAGAACAAGGCACATCGATAGTGATGCGATGCGTGGTCAACGTCAGCAACTCGTTATTGAAGCCATTTTAAAGAAACTAACGAGCGTTGGGTCAGTAACAAAAGTTGGTAACATCATTGATGACATTAATGGCCAATTCGTTACGAACTTAACATTCGATGATATGCTTTCATTCTATAAATATGGAGCAGATTCTTCAATTGAGAAATTACAAATTCAAGGTGAAGACTGTTACATGGCAAAAGGTGATGATACATGTAGTAAGTCAGCTGGTGGTGGCCGAACTTACTACTACAATCCAGATAAAAAAGAATTAGCTAATGTTACAAACGAACTTCGTAGTCACCTTGGATTACCTGCCTATACAAAATCAGATTCAGATTCGAAAAAAACAAGCTCAGAGAAAACAAAAGAATCTAAGTCTGAAAATACGAGTGAACGCGAATCAAGTAACGATGAAACTCAAAATAAGAATAACAGTGAAGATACAGAAACATCGTCTAATGACAATGAATAAAGTGAAGCAGTGCTCTATGGAGGTAGAGCACTGCTTCTTTTTAATGCTTTTAAAATAAAAAAATCAGAACTTTCCAACTATCTTTTTTAATATTTTTAAATTATAATAAATAATAGTAATCTATTCCAATTATCAGGGGGCTCACACATATGAAAGCTGCAGTAAAACATAACATTTCAGATTTTAAAGAGTACTTAAAATCAAACGATATATACATGGAAGAAAATATAGATGAAAATGATGGTTCGGTACATTTTTCAGTAGGGTTAGAAACAGAAGCTGGCGCAAAGATTCAACTTATCGCTGCTTTCCAAAGCGAACATCCTGCTGTGGATATATACTGCTTCAATGTTGCTCTTGTACCTGATTCAACATCAAAAAATGACATTTTACATGTCATCAATGAATTAAACACATCTTATCGATTTGCAAAATTCACGCTAAACAAACAAAATGCAATTGATATTTCAACATCTCTTGCATTCTCAGAACCAAACTTTAATCCCGCACTTGTCTTTGAACATACGAGAATGCTATATAAACTGGCAAACGATGAATATAAGAACTTAATGAAAGTTATTTGGGCGTAAATAAAAAGATGGTGCTACAAGAGCACCATCTTTTTATTTCGATATCATATCAACCCACATCTTTATCGCAGTTCCTACAATTAAAGTAGACAATACATACTGCAAAACTTTTTGATTCACTCTCTTCCCTACTCTCACTCCAAGAGGAGCGGCAAATAAACTTGCTATCGCAACGATAAGAGCCGGAATAACAACTATTTGTCCAGTAATCACTTTCCCAGTAGTAATTCCTATCGAGGAAATAAAAGTAATAGCGATAGATGTTGCTATTGTTGTACGTATCGGTAGTTTTAAAACAACTAGCATAATCGGGACTAAAAGAAACGCACCACCAGCACCAATAATGCCGGAAACACTTCCTACAATAAACGCTAGCAAACTAGCGAGCCACTTATTGTACGTAATTCCTTCTGTCCCCTTACGATTGCTTCGCCTTGGTATAAACATCATAATAGCCGCAATAGTAGCTAGTAATGTGTAAACAACATTTACAGCATGCTCATTTAATAAATTCGCACTAAAGCTACCTACAAAGCTTCCTATTAATATACTAGCTCCCATATACACAACTAACGTTTTATCCATATCGTTACTTTTCCTATACGCCCACGTGCCTGCAAAAGTTGCAAAGAATACTTGAATCGCTGTAATACCACTCACTTCATGTGATGTATATCCAGCAAATCCTAGCAATACTGGAATGTATAAGATCATCGGATAATTAATAATTGCACCGCCAATCCCAACCATTCCTGAAATAAGCGATCCTATAAACCCAATAATAAAAAGTAGCACCGTTAAACTCATATTGTATCCCCCGCCTTCTAAAAAGAAGGTGATTTAAATAAATAAATTCACATTCCCATCCGAAGCATCTGCTAAATATACACCTACTCCTGCAAACTCTACCCCTTCCATAATCTCTTCCTCTTTTAACCCTAATAAATCTACTGTCATTTGACAAGCTACAAGCTTAACTCCCTGTTCTTTCGCCATATCAATTAAATCAGGCAAAGGCATCGCATTATGCTTCTTCATAATACCTTTAATCATCTTTGGCCCCATACCAGCAAAATTCATTTTTGATAATCCCATCTTATCAGCGCCGCGCGGCATCATTTTTCCAAACACTTTCTCTATAAACGTTTTCTTTACTTTCACATGCTCATCTTTCCTAAGGGCATTTAAGCCCCAGAAAGTATGAAAAATAGTCACCTCTTGATCGTACGCCGCTGCACCATTTGCAATAATATAAGCTGCCATCGCTTTATCATAATCTCCACTAAATAAAACAATCGTCGTTTTCTTCTGTTGTTCCATGTTGTCCTCCTCTTAATTACCTATAGGGGTATTTTAAAAATTGTAAAAAGGCTCCAATTATCTAGCTACACCCGATACTATTTTCCCCTTACAAAGCGTTCATACCGCCTGAAACATTTATAACGCGCTGAAATCCTAATTTCTTTAATACTTTTGCTGCTTGCTTACTTCTCATCCCGCTCTGACAAATAACAATTACTTCCTTATTTTTATCTAACTGATTTACTTTACTAGCTAACTCATTTAGCGGGATATTCTGAAATCCCTTCATATGATTTCCTCTATATTCACCTACTGTACGAACATCGATAAAGTGTTTTCCCTGTTTTCCCACTATACTCTTTAATTCTTTTCCATTTATATTTTGAACACCTTTCATCGGTAAAACACGTGAAATAACAAACCATGCAGCAAGTACAATGAAAAGCGTACTTAATATTGTATTCATATAACCACCCTCTCCGCATTTACAAAACTAGTTCTTCACTACGCCTTCTTAATCCAAAACTTCAGCACATCGTCTTCTATATTATGCTTTACTATTTCATGACCACCTGTTTTTGACCATGCTGGAATATCCTTAATTGACCCTTTATCCGTTACATGTACTTCTAACACTTCTCCAGATTGTAAAGTATCCATCGCTCTCTTCGTTCTTACAATCGGCATCGGACATGCTAAACCTTTCGCATCTAATACTTGTTTTATATTCATCATCTATACCTCCAGTTTGTTATTTTTATAATGAATCATGCACTGCACAGCGATTTGGACCAATCTCCATTTCACGCTCTTCTTCCACATTCGGATGAATTTTTCCCATATTCGTTTGACGAATTTCTTGATAAGCATTCGGCTGAGGTGGTAGATTCTCCGTTACAATTTTGCGGAATTCATTCTCATCTTTAATATTTAATCCTACATTCACTTCAAACAATTGTTTTAAATTAGCACTCACAATCCCATTTTCATCCATTTCACTTATTTTTGAGTAATGAGCTGGTAAAACAATTAACTCTTGAGATAATTCCTTATAGCGCTTATATAATGTATTTCGTAAATCACTCACCCAATCTTCAGCATTACCAGCCAGATCTGGACGCCCAATTGAATCTACAAATAAAATGTCACCTGATAATAAATAGGAATCATCTACAATAAATGATGTACTTCCAATCGTATGCCCCGGTGAGTATAACGCGTCAATTTCAATTTTGGTACCCCCCACCGTAATAACAGATCCTTCTATAAGCGGTTCGTATGAGAAAACGACTTCCTCGGCATCTTTTGGAGGTAACCAATACGTACCACCTACTTTTTCAGCTAACTTACGCCCTCCAGAAATATGATCTGCATGTAAATGTGTATCCATTACATTCGTAATAGTAGCTCCGTTCTCTTTTGCAAAATCTTCGTATGCTTTAATCGTTCTTACCGCATCAATGACTGCTGCTTCACCGTTTGAAACTACCATATAAGATAAACATCCTTTTCCAAGACGATTAAATTGATATATACTTCCCCCGCCCTGTACATCCCCTACCTTTACCGGCTTCACATACTCACTCCAAGCTTTCATACCGCCAGCTAAATAATAAATATTATTGAAACCCTCATCTAACAATTGCTCTGCGACAAACTGAGAAGAGCCCTCTTTCGCACATACAACTAAAATCTCTTTCTCTCTCGGTAATTCATTTACAATATGTTCTACAACATCTAATAAATCAAAATACGGTTTATTTATAGAAGAGATTTGTTTCCCTTCAATTTTCCACTCTTCATAATCCGTTTCATTACGAACATCTAAAATAAACAACTCTCCGAATAACACTTTCTCTGCGATATCTTTTGCTTGTAACGGTTTAACGTGCATTTAATTACCCCCATAGGTATATTTTCATTTAAAAAATTTTATTTTTCTATATTCCCTTGCCACTCTAACATACCTGGAATGACATTTTTCACGTTTGAATAACCTTTCTCTTTCAACATTTGGCAAGCTATATCACTGCGATTACCCGTTCGGCAAACAACATAAATTGGTTTCGCACTGTCTAACATAGCACTATCTAATTCACCTAACGGCACCGAAATTGCGGATGGAATATGACCAAAGACGAATTCCGCTTCTTCACGAACATCTAATACAGTGCACTCTTCACCACTTAATAATATATTTTGCAATTCCCCATTCGTAATTGTATGAGGATATTTCACAACTTCATTCACTTCATGTTCGTGTGATTTTCGTACATAATGCTTTAATACATTTCCCTCTTGTTTCGTTCCGATATATTGATGCCCTACTTTACTTGACCAACTTTTTATATCTAACGTCGATCCCTTATCCGTCGCCTCTATTTCAATAACTTTCCCTGCTGCCAACCCTTCCATCGCCTTTTTCGTCTTCACAATTGGCATCGGACAAGCCAATCCTTTACAATCTAAACTCGTATCAATTTTTATACTCATAATCATTTCCTCCATAATCAATATACATATACCTGTATGGGTATATTAAAATGTTTTTAAAAATCTGTCAACACATATGTTTGACAGATTATCGGCTTTTTACAAGTAATTGAACAGCTTCTCTAATTAATTCTTCATTTGAGCCATTACCTTTTTCAAACTGCTCACGCAAACATTGCTCTAAATTTGTTCCCACAACGAGTCCAATTGTACGATCTAGCGCAGAACGGGATGCAGTTAACTGTGTAATAACATCTCGGCAATCTTTTCCCTCTTCCATCATGCGAAGCACACCACGAACTTGACCTTCAATACGTTTCAATCTATTTTTCATATCTTGATTATATTCCACTGTAAACCACCTCCGTAATTATAACTATATTATACATTACTTTTTAACTTTGTATAATATCATATACCCTCAAGGGTATATTGTAAAGCGGTTTGTTTTTTTGTAAAACCTTCTAGGGTATAGTAAAAATGCACTGCATTGTAGTCCATCTAATTTATTCTCTTTACCCTTTTCTAACTCTTGATCGACAGCCTTTACTGACTAATAATAAAGTTGTTTAATTTTAAGGGTGTGAATCCGCATTGCTACGTTGTTAAACTGTTCCATTTCAATAACAAAGTTGTTTAAAAATACGGTAGTGTATAGTTTATAATGAAGTGTAGACAAATACTGTTCGACTTATTAAATTATTTAAACTTTGAAATAGAAGATATAAGAATAGCCTACATTTTAAGGAATATAGGCTAAGCAATATAAGTTAATCTGTTATTAATTTTGAATAAATACTTAGATCAATAAACTTTTCATTAGATTTTTCACACTTTCTCATTGTCCCTTCGAATGTAAAGTTTAACTTTTGTAAGACTTTTATTGAATTRATGTTTTCAGATTCAACTTT
>NZ_JBFUIN010000157.1:0-6890 GCF_056401855.1 Bacillus sp. P4_D3 | reverse complement strand
TCCTTTTCATCGTCCTCATGAATATTTTGATTGTCTTTTCCAAATTGCGCCTGAATGACATGCTTCAATCCTAAGTAAAGAAGATAAGCTGCTCCTATCGCCTGTATTTGCCAAACATTTGCAATAAATGAAATCGCAAATAGGGCTGCAAATCGAAAAACAAAGGCCATAATGATTCCGTAATTTATAGCTCTTTTCTTCTCTTCTTCGGGTAAATGTTTCGCAATAACTGCTAGGACAAGAGCATTGTCAGCCGATAACAATCCTTCTAATCCGATTAAAATTAACAATGCCCAAGCATACTCTAGCCATATTGAATCCATCCGCTTCTCTCCTTTCTAAAACAAAAATCAGATAAGGTCTTTGCTCAATAGAATTTCCTATTAAGACAAATTAAATGCTAAAACATTTTGACAGTTAATTTGCTGTCCTCTATTTGTTATAATTTCAACAAAAAACAAGTCTAGATTGTGTTTTTCTTAGACAGGGTGATGCTACATTGTGCTTAAAAATTTGATGAATTCATCTTCACTTACAGGTTTACTGTAGTAATAGCCCTGAATTAGATAACATGCATTACGTTGTAACACTGTTAATTGTTCCTTCGTTTCTACCCCTTCTGCGATCACTTTCATGTTTAAAGTATGCGCTAGTGAAATAATGGTATGAATAATTTCATTTCCATCAGTAGAATTTCCGATCCTATTAACAAATTCTCTTGGAATTTTTAAGGTATCAATTGGATACAAAGGGAGATATGCTAATGAAGAATACCCTGTGCCAAAATCGTCAATTGATAAATGTACACCATATGATTTTAATGCTTTTAACTTCGCTAACGTTTCTTTTTCATCTACCATTGCTATCCGCTCCGTTAATTCTAAATCGATCGAACTAGCAGGTACCCCTATTTCTTCTATAGTAGATATGATTGTTTGAACAAAGTCCTTCTGTTCAAACTCTATAGCTGATAAATTTATCCCCATTTTTAGATTTGAATAGCCCGCAGAATGCCATTCTTTCAGTTGTCGACACGCTTCCTGTAACGTCCATTTCCCGATTGAAATAATCTGCGATGTTTCTTCCGCGATAGGTATAAACTCAAAAGGTGAAATCAGCCCCAGCTCTGGATGTTGCCAACGTATTAAAGCCTCTGCACCAATAACCATACCAGCCTTACTATTAACTTGTGGTTGATATAATAGAAACAACTCATTATTTTCTAATGCATTAGGTAAATCCTGTTCTAATCGTAATCGTCTTGTTATTTTTTTTGATAATGTCTCGTCATACATGCAAACAGCATTATTACCTTTTTCCTTTGCACTATACATAGCAATATCAGCATGTTGTAAAAGTGTAGTAGTATTTATTCCTCCAAACGGATACACTGCTATTCCTATACTAAGAGATAAGTAAAAGCTATGCTGATTTACTACAAATGCTTCTTCAGTTATACGAAATAGAGTTTCACACAAATCCAATAGCTGTTGCTCTGTATGGTTATGGACTATGATTGCAAACTCATCTCCCCCTATTCTCGCTAGAGGAATAGCCGGTAACAGACATGTCCTAAAACGTTTAGCAACTTCTTTTAAAACACTGTCACCAATTGAATGTCCCAGTGTATCATTAATAGTCTTAAAACGATTTAAATCTATATACAAGAGTCCAAATTCATCCTGCGTTTTTTGTGCACGCCCAATGGATTTTTCTAATTCTTGTTGGAAGAATATTCGATTTCCAATCCCCGTCACTGTATCATGGAATGCTAGATAGTTTATCTCATCTTGTTGTTGCTTCATTCTCGTAATGTCTTTTACCATTACATAACTCCCAAAAGTTTGCCCTTCTATCATAATTGGAACAATGGTGACGTACCAAAAATGAATGTCCTTCTCATTATTATTTTTCACACGTAATTGTAACGAAGCCGAACTGCATCGTTTCCCTTCCTGTAGAGCCGCTTCCAATTCAGATCTATCTTCATCTAAAAAAATTGAGAAGCACTCTTTACCTATTAATTCATCACTGTTTTTTCCTAATAACATACTTCCAGCCTGGTTTATATTTAACACAGTACCATTTGAATCAATCGTTAATATAGGATCTGGATGATACTCATATAATGACTTAAATCTCTCTTGATTTTTGACCAAGTCATTGGATTTGTTTATTAAATCTTCTGTTCTTTGAGATACTTTTTGTTCTAATTGATTATTAAACACTTTTAACATCTCGGTTAAATTTCTGTTTTGCATTCGTACGATTGTATGACGAATCAGCACAAATACAAATGCAATACAATTTCCAGTAATAACTGTAGCCGAGGAATTTTGCTCTTTTAAAGTAAAGCCAATTAATACCGCAACTGCAAGATAAGGAAATATAACAAGAAGTTTCTTCCCAAATGTGGGATCGATAATAAAATAATTCCTTCTAGAAGATGCATTCTTTGGGATCGAAGCAGCAATAGCGATAAATAATAGGAAAACTCTATACAAACACCTTAATAATATAACTGAACGATCTGATAAATCATCTTGTAAGTAAAAATACAAGTAGTCTGTAATAGCCAATCCAGTTAATACGAGGATAAAAATAAATAATTTACTTTTCGCATTAAAAATAGCTGGTCGAAAGATTAGACTCACTCCTAATAAAAGAAGTAATAAATCTATAATTGGAAAAATAAATGAGAGAAAAACATCTCCAATTGATAAGAATAAGATATTTGCAGAAGGTTTATTAAACAGGTACCACTCTAATGTAAAAATGGCAGTAACAACAATACATAAATCACAAATTAAATACGCTTTTTCCCACTTGTTACATTCCATAATGATTTTATAAAAGAATGCAAAGAGAAAGAAGAATAAGAAAAACAACAAAAATACATCAGAGATATTAAAATTTTGTATCGGCAATTCTACATTAAGTACTTGAAAAGCGGATATAAAATTCCCTATCAAGAAACACCCTATTGCAATAGTAATGCAAACCCAGAATACTCCTAACTTAATTTTTCTGGATAATATAGAATAAAGTAATGAGATAAATACAGTAGTTTCAACAACTAAGGATGATAGTCGGATATTAAAATCTGATACAAAATAATGATTCGGAAAAACAAATAAAAATATAAAGCAAAAGCTTATATAGAATATTAGAGCTATTGTTAATAAGATAAATTGCAAATGTGAATGTTTAAGCAATATATTCACCTTCTTAAGTCTTTCATCATTTTTTCAAAAATTTGTTTCTAATTATTATTCATATTATGGCCATTTCAAAAGATTTCTTTCAAAATAAAGCAGCCTTACATTGCACTTGTAAATATTTAACAACCACATAACAGGAATTACAAAAAATATGAGCAGTTATGTCCTTAACACTATCAATTATTGTTATACGAACTATTTATGTAACAAGTTGATTTCATAGCTAATGAGTTCAAAGAATGTTTTCTTTGAACTCATTGTATACTGCCCATCTGAATCATATAACTTAACTATTTTTAAATTAAAATTTCACGTGAAAATAATGAATGTAGGTGTATGCCCCTATCTATTTATCTTTTTTTCTTCATAACTTCTATAGTATTCATTAAGTACGCTAACTTAAACACCGACTTATTTATAATCCTTAATAAGTCGGCGCCAGTATACACTATAAAACTAAAACACATTACAAATAACAAAATTATACTTTAGCAATTTATAAATTACTTATTCCTAGAATTACTAAATTCCCTTTTACTTATTTCAACCTATATTCAGATACATTATTTCCTTTCCATTCATAATAATCTAAAATCCCTTCATAAATGGCTTGTGCTGCAATCTGTCTACCGTTTGCCGTAGATAGTTTACTGTAATCGATACCATTATCTATAAAAGCCAGTTCCGTTAACACAGCTGGCATGCCGTTTTCTCTTATAACATGAAGATCTCCATGTTTAACGCCTCTATCACGTGTTTGAAGGGCCTCTACTAAACGTGCTTGGATTTTTTCCGCTAACACATGACTTTCTTCCACATGAGGATTTGTTTTTTCGGATTCAGAAGATTTATAATAGTATGTTTCTGTCCCTTTTGCATTACCATTATAAGCATTTGCATGAATACTTATAAAGATATCCCCCTGATTTTGCTTAGCAAATTTAACACGTTCCTGTAAAGAGCTTTTTTGATCATGTCCAGGTCTAGTATCAGATTCACGAGTTAATAAAACTGTAAATGGTGTATGTTTTTCAAGCAATTGTTGTAGGCGTAAGGAAGTGTCTAATACAATTTTACTTTCAGGCAATCCTTTTGTGGCTTTTCCAGGATCTTCACCACCATGTCCAGGATCAATAATGATTGTTTTACTTTCTAAAGGGTTTTTCGGACTGTATTGAAGGGTATCTGTTTTGGCAGTAAGTTGTGCGGCTTCTGCACGTGTTATGAATTTATTTGGTTGCCAACCATTATCAGTACCAACAGAAATCTTTAAATCAATTAAAATATTGGCAAATTTTTCACCCCAATGTCCTTTTAAATCATCAAATTTACTTTGCCCATTACTATTTGTTCTATCTTGTAGCTTATATGCATTTACTAACATTGTTGCCATTGCAGCACGAGTAACTTTTCCAGAAGGATTAAATATTCCATTTCCTTCACCTTTAATTATTCCTGCTTTTTCAGCAGCAGCAATATACGGCGTTCCCCAGTGGTTTTGTGAATCTGTAAAAGATGGTTTTGCATTTAAGTCAATATGTATACCAAGGGCCTTTGTCATAATTGTTGCCGCAGAAGCCCTATCTAATGTATCACTTGAACCAAAAGTTCCATCTGGATAACCACTCAATACTTTTTTATCAACTAAATAATTAACGGATTTGTCAGCCCATGCAGGAACATCTGGGAATTTATGAGTATTTGCAAATGCACTAGATGAATAGGATAGTAGACTTCCAGCAAGAATTCCTGTAGCAATTAATTTGTATTTCAAAATGTAACACCTCTAAAAAATTATTACAACTTGGTAAATATATCATTTATAGTTAATCTTTAAATAATACGACTTAGAATAAAGAATAGATTAAATACGTATTATCCCTATATTAAAGATATTAAAAATACCAAATACAAATCGAACTATTATTCCGAAAAGAATCCTGAGACATACACTTATAGATAGAAACTATTAAATATATTCACCAACGTCGTGTAACCAGTATAGTTACTTATATGTACGAGTGTCAATTGAAAAAACCTTACATTTTTGTAAGATAACCATGTTAATTGTGTAGTAAGTAATTATTATATAATGTGAATAATTACTCGGTATAATAAAATAGTAATCTTATATTTTAAACAAATATTGATTATCTTGGTAGGCAAATAACTTATAACAGCCGCCTTTTTGGCTATGCTTTGGAATCCTACTTTACTCTTCAATTCTCCGTATTAAAAGTTTGTTGATGAAATGTAATAACAACTGTACGATTATACAACTTATTCACCTCAATTAAATCAGTTAAATATTGAGGAAGAGTCGGTTTATCTTTAAAATCATTATGTATTAAGTCCTTTCACAGTGACAATACGCATATTCCCAGTATTTTTCTGATGACAATACTACAAAGTAAGACCTAGCTCCTTCCTTTTGTACAAATTTTTGATTTACTAAAATTAATTATAACTTTTCCTCTGCCCGAAATGATTCCATACAAAACAAAAGGGAAATACATATACACTATGTATTTCCCTTTTGTTTTGTACCCATTTTTATTGTGGTACGGTCATAACCTGACCGCTACTATCAACCATAATTTTCATTTTTCCGTCTTGAGCGTTATATAATCCTAGCTTATGTAAATCTTGTTTGCACTCTTTTACGAAGAAAGGCAACGTACGAATTTGATCGATATCAGAGCTCGTAATGAAATGAATTAAATGATGCGTCATTTCTTTAATATCATGTACAAGGTCTTCCTTCTCTCGCTTTAACCTATCATTTTCACTTCGTAATGAATGTACTTCACCTTCAAGACCTCGAGCGTTCTTCTCTTCTTTCGAGCGCCCTGCAGCCATGCTAGAAAGCTTATAAATCCCCGCCATGAACTGATGCAATTCGTGTTCTTTCTTTTCACTACATTGACTAATTGTTTCAAAGTTATCCACGATGCCAGATATAACTGTTACGAGGCTTTTTTCATCTTCTTCATTTCGAACGTCTTCATTTGCTTCCTGCTTGCTTTCTTGTTTTATCTCAGCAATTGTCTCTTTTACAGGTGCATATTTACGTTTTCGCCCCGGTTTTTGTTTTTCGATATTTTCAAACGGGATTTCTTGTTTTTTTAATTTATAATACGTGTTCTGTAATTGACTTTCTGTTTTCGGAAATAAATTCAGTTCATTTTTACTAACATATTTTGAAATGTTTGCGATGTTTAAGCCTTGACGCTGACAAAATTGATATACTTCATACAATAGTTCTAGTTCAGACTTCAACCATGTAATCTCTGATTTTTCATATACTCGCATACCGCCATTTTTTTCTATATCTATTTGAAATAATACCATTCTATTATATAAATCGATAAGCTCTTCATACTTTATTCGGAATTGTTTCTCTATTTTTTTAAATTCCGCCTCTAATTTCATATCGTTCGTTTTATTATTTGACATGTTTTGTAAAAGACTTAATACATTGATTGCTGTGTGGTGATACATAATATGTGTCACTCCCCCTCATCCTTTCACAATTCTCATCTGACTCCCATGTCTTTTAAGAAAATAGAAATTTACACATATCCATATTATAACATTTCGAAATTATCTGTCAAATAATTAACATACAAAAAAGTATAAAAAGTATGTAAATAATAGAAAAGATTTTTT
>NZ_JBFUIN010000156.1:0-6890 GCF_056401855.1 Bacillus sp. P4_D3 | reverse complement strand
CATGTCTAATAGCGTGTTATATTTGTACGTTTCGTAACCCCAATATGTAATAAACTTCTTTTTGAATTCAACAATTTTTTCTAAATACGGACGGAACATTTCGAAGTCAGATTTTTCGCGAGCTTCTTCCCATACACTTTCCGCTTTCGCTTCTAATTTCACATACGCTTCATATTCCGCTTGTGGAATTTTCTTATTTCTATCATATTCTTTACGACACTCTTCAACCATTTTCTTTGTCGTTTCAGAAAGTTTATTTTCAACAATTAAAGATTCTAGTTCAGTTAAATAGTTCCCCATCTCATCTGAAGTCGACATCACAAACACTTCGGATGAAAGCATTCCAATTACTTCTGAACGCTGGTCTACTCCTTGCTTTGGTGCACCTGTTCTTAAATCCCAAAACATTAAGCTTAATGCTTCTCCATAATTCTCTATCTTCTTCACATATGTTAAAAATTGTTTTTCTACTTCATATGTAGCAACTGTCATAGTATAAAAAAACCTCCTTTTTCTACCTCAACCTTATTTCGACATTAAAACATAAATTCCTTTTCTAATAGAAAAAAAAAGCTTGGCAAGTGCCAAGCTTTTCCCTACAACATTTTTTCGCTTAAAGTACTTTTCCTTCTACCGGAAGCACTTTCTTCACTGCTTCTATCACTTTTTCATCTTCATTATCTGATAAGAATAATGATATAGCACCTTTATCTTCACTTGTACGAATTAAACGTCCAATTCCTTGGCGAAGACGTAAAATCATATAAGGCACATCTACGTCCCAGAATGGATCATTCACATGTTTACGCTTCGCTTCAAACACAGGATCGTTTGGAGGGAATGGTAATGACCAAATAATAACGTGTGATAATGATGAACCAGGAATATCTAAACCTTCCCATAAATGAACGGCACAAAGTACAGTCTCTTCTTCATTTTGGAAACGAGAAACGAGCTGACTAATTTCTTGATCTCCTTCATATAGGAACGGAACTGACATTTGCTCTTTACTTACATACTCTTTGAACGCTGCAAGTTCTTGCATTGTACGGAATAATACAAGCGTACGTCCATTTGTTTTCTGGATATTTTCAAGTGTATATTGACACTTTCTTTCCCATTCATTTTCTTTCGTATGCGATAGTAAGTTTACTGCCATTTGCTCTTCATAATCAAACGGTGAGGCAACTGAGAATGATAAATAATCTTTTACCCCTAAACTATTTGCTGTAAATGCGAACGAATCGTTATCCGATAATGTTGCAGATGAGAAAATGTACGGAATTTTCTTCGAGAATACTTTTTCTTGTAACACTTCTTCAACTGCACGTGGCATAATAACTAACGTGAAAGCACCATCACTTTCTTCACCCCACGTAATTACATTTTTCTCGTGCATGAAAAGACGAAGTGAATGCTCTAACACATCTAAATGCTCATCAACAATATTTAAATCGTATGTGTTTACTGTATGCATTTCACTTTCAAATACTAATGCATCACCGACTTCACCGATTTTCGCATAAAGTCTTTTCGCTTCTGCAGTTACCTTTTCTGTCACAGTAATTTCTAAACGATCAGAACCTTCAATTTCCTTTTTATTCTCTTGTAGTACCCCAAAGAATTGTTCAGTTTGCCAAATTGTTTCTTCTACTAAATGTGCGAACTCTTCACGAATATCGTTTTGTAATAATCTCGTTAAAAGTTGCTCCATCATCGTTTGTTTTAAACGGTACGTTAAAGCTTTTTGAGCTGCATACTCTACAAGATGTCCTTCATCGAATACAACGCAGCTACTTTCTGGTAATAACGGAATTTGCCCTTCACGTTTACGTGCATCATATGTCCAAATATGATCCATATAGAAGTCTTGAGAACAAATAATTAAATCTGCAGCTTTACGATAATGTTCACGAGAAAGTGTTTGACCACAACGATGACGAGAATCACAAGTGAAGCAATCTTGGAAGTAATCCCAGTTTACCTTTGACCATTCCTCGTCATTTAACAGTGGAAATTCTTTTCGATCACCATAGTGAGTAAAGTTCTGCATCGTACCATGATCGAATACGAACTGAGGTAATTCGTAATATACATCTTCAATTACTTCTGGAGCTCGTCCACTCATAACATCTTCAAGTTTACGCAAACATAAATAATTATCCATTGATTTCGCAAGTCTAACATCAACAGATAGCCCTAATGCTTCAGATAACTTAGCAATGTCTCCTTCTTCTTTCACAAGCTGCTCAATTAACGTTTCATCTGCACAAGCGATAATAGCTGGCTTCCCTGTATAACGTGCATAACAAATTGCATATAGAAGATATACAATTGTTTTCCCTGTTCCTACACCTGCTTCTGCAAACATAACTTTCTTCTCTTGGAAAGCGCGTTCTAACTGAAACGCCATAAAAATCTGTTCATCACGCTCTTCAAAGCCTTTTTCCGGAAGAATGTCGTAAAACACATCTCCAATCCACTCATTCAACTTATCATAAAAATTATCTTGTTTCCCTACTTCAAATGGTAACCTATTCTCAGTAAACATCCTTAGCCTCCAACCAAACAGTTTTTCTATAAAAAGATATAGCAACTGCTACTCACATGTGTGCAGCCACTTTCCCCTGTTGCAATACATAGAAATACACGAAAAAAAATTTCCCTTTCGAAAAAGGAAAATTTTTTTCTATATTAATGACTTTAAATACCGTTTATCAATCGCTGTTTCATGTGAAAGAGCTGACAAATATTCTTCCTGCGCTTTTTGTATTTCATCTACAATCGCACCTTGACTATCCACTTCTTTTCCGAGCTCATCATACGTACGGTGAATAGCTTTTTGAATCATTGATAATTGGAAACTATCCATATCACTTCCTCCTTTACGCATTACATAATAGCCAGTATATGCGCGCTGGAGGAGTTTTATACTATGAATTACGCGGTGGACGTTTTCMGAAGTATTGATAGTAATCTGTACGGATAAATCCGTTAAACAGTTTACGCTTTTTCGATGCATCTTTTCCGTAACACTTCTCAAATGCTTCATAACTTGTTAATAAATACATTGACCACGTATCTAATGGGCGGAATACCTCTCCCGTTTCTTTATATAATTTTTCAACAAGCGCTCTTTCACTTAAACGTTCTCCGTATGGAGGATTCGTTACAACATAGCCATATTCCTCTTTTGTCGTGAAATCTTTTACTTGCATTTGTTTAAATGATATAAGATCCCCTAATCCAACTTCATCTGCGTTATCTTGGGCAACTCTTATCATACGGTGATCGATATCTGATCCAATGATTTGCAATGGTTGATTATAATTTGCTAAATCTTCAGCTTCTTGACGAGCTTCACGCCAATTTTGTTTACCAACCCAGCCCCATTCATCCGATGCAAAGCCTCGGTTAAATCCTGGTGCGATATTTTGTCCAATTAATGCAGCTTCAATTGGAATTGTACCAGATCCACAGAAAGGATCAACGAAAGGACGATCCGGCTTCCAGTTTGTTAACTTAATTAAAGACGCAGCTAATGTTTCTTTTAAAGGCGCTTCACCTTGCTCAAGACGGTATCCACGTTTATGAAGACCTACACCACTCGCATCGATTGTTAACGTTGCAATATCTTTCAACATTGCAATTTCAATACGGAATAACGGACCATCTTCTTCAAACCAAGTTGTGCGTCTATACGTTGTTTTTAATTTCTCAACAACAGCCTTTTTAACAATACGTTGGCAGTCTGAAACGCTAAATAATGTTGATTTCAAAGATTTCCCAATAACAGGGAATTCACCGTTCTCTGGAATATAATCTCCCCAGTTTAACGCTTTTGTTTTTTCAAATAACTCATCGAATGTTGTTGCTTTAAATTCGCCGACTTTAATTTTCACACGGTCTGCAGTACGTAACCATAAATTCGTACGACAAATCGCTTTTTCATCCGCTTCAAACGTTACCTTTCCGTTTTCCACTTCACATTCATAACCAAGATCGCGAACTTCTCGGGCAACTAACGCTTCAATACCCATTGCCGCTGTTGCAATTAAAGTAACTTTTCCCATTTTCATTCACCTCTTATGTATAATCAAACAATAATTAATAACATGTTGTCCTATTAATTATCACATATTACGAAGAATATTCTCACTTACCATTTTAACTCACAACTTATAACTTCATACAAATAAAAAGCCCTCCTCTAACAAAGGAGAGCTGAGTTATTTCATAGTTGGTTCATAACGTTCTGTAAGCCATGTTCTGTTCCTTTGTACTGCAAACGGCCCACGCCTCGTACTCCGGTGGTAATCATCTATCTACAGGTTACGAAAACCTGTCCTTTTCCGTCGTTCATTTCCTTGGAAAAGATTCCCCTACCATTATTTGGGTTTCTCGCTCGTGGGGTTTACCTCGTTCCACTCCTATCATTTCTTCAAGGACTTCGTCACTGTGGCACTTTAAAGGTAGTCAAACCATATCCGAAAGGACTTAGGTTTTTTCCCTGCCGTTAAACCAGCCTCACAGCCAGAATACCCTAGCTTATGACTTGGCTAGGCACGAACACTACAACCATCTCAGGCTGTGCGAGCATGGACTTTCCTCTACAACGTTGGCGTTGCAGCGATTACCCAAACGTTATGACAAACATTAGTATAGTGGAAACAAAAAGATTTTGCAATGTTTTTTTCTATGCAAAATACTTTAACCTTTTTGTTACCTTAATTTATTCGTATAACTTACTTCCAAATACAGCTTTTTCTAAATTAGATAGACGTTTTAAAATATCCGTATTCGTATTGTTATATACTGGTTGTGCAACTGGTGTTTGTACCGGTTGTTGCGGAACTTGTGTTGCCGCTACTTTCTGCTCTTCTAATTCACGTTTCAAACGAGCATTTTGTTGTTTTAATTGATCAAATTCCTTATGAAACGCTTCATAATCTTTAATAATCGTATCAAGAAACTTGTCTACTTCTTCTTGTTGATAACCTCTCATACCTGTTTTAAATTCTTTTTCTAAAATATCTTTCGCTGTTAATTTAATTTTATCCGAAATCATTTTCTTCACCTCAAATTTTTGCCAAAGCTTTCATTAACTAAATTTTTTCAGAAACAATGCCTTTTGTCAATCAAATATACGAGTACTATATTACATATTACTCTGCATTATTCCACTGTTCCTCTTCCATTATATCTTGTAAATCAGAAAAAAGAATGAAATAACTGTGATAATTTTCTATTTCTCCTTTTTTCTTAGCTGCTTCTACAATATATTTAGGGCTCCCAGACTTTTCTTCATCATATACAGCTAAAAGTGCATCGCTTTTTTCAATAAAAAATTGATTCTTTAATTTAAATTGCTCTGGGCTTTCGTACTTCCGTTTCGTAATACTATCAATGTGATCTGCTTGCGAAAGAATAAATTCGTAATATTCACGGTTATCTTCCTTCCAATTTTCTTCTTGTTCTAAAAAAGGAGTAAATACCGCTAATTTTAAATCTGGATATTCTACTTGAATTTCAAAAACAACTTCAGCGGCCCATAGCTCTACTCCTAACTGACCGCTTATAATAACCCATTCCAAACCATCTTCTACAAAAGCAGTTAATTTACGACGCAGCGCCTTTTTTATACATTCTACTCCTGGATGATCATTTTTAAATATTCCAAGCTCAAACGGCTTATATCCTGTTACAGCAACGACTTTCATATCAACACTCCAATTACAAAAAAAGAACTAGCATTTCGCTAGTTCTAACATATCATTTACTTTTTAAACATTCCACCAACGTTTGGTCCGATATTTGGTCCAAATGGTGATACATTCGGTCCTGGTCCAAATGGTGATACGTTCGGTCCTGGTCCAAATGGTGATACATTCGGTCCTGGACCAAATGGTGATATTTGATGCCCATGGTGATGATGGCCATGACCGCATGGTCCACATCCCCCGCCGAATCCACCAACAAATCCTGGATCACCAGGATCTACAACGTTTACGTTCGAGTTTGTTTGTGGGAAGAAGCCTTGATTTTTAATTTGTTGATGATGTACGTGTGTTGTATGCGTTGGGAAAATGTGTGGCACCACCGTTGTTGAAAAAGAATGTGTTACGCACTGTTTTGCCGGATGAATGACAGGAGCAGTTGTACAAATAGGTCCTACAGGCTTATGCCCTCCAAAGCAAGGATGACAATGATGCATAGTTTTTTCTCTCCTCTCTCATTAAAAAAATCTGACTACACTTTACAATATGAGCGAGGGGATAAAGCCGCTTGTTATATATACCCATTTATTTCATAGAAATTTGTCTAGTATCCAATTTCATACGTAATACCTATTATAGACAACCCCCTACTATTATTTACCAAAAAAGCCCCCGACTTGCTTAACAATCCCTGTTACTTGATTCATCGCGTTCATCATTTGTCCAGCTGTGTTCATCATTTTATTTACATCGTAGTTACCATCTGATGATTTAAATTGTGAAACAAAACTAGAAAACTGACTTGGTTGCTGTTGCTGTTGCTTTTGTTTATTCATCGTTGGATATGGTTGTTTTGGTGGATAAAACATAGCTTGTTGATTTACATATTGAGATGGCGACATGTAGTTTTGTGAATTCATATACGCTTGCTGTGGTTGATTCGTATACATTTGCTGCGACTGACTCATATGCGCTTGCTGCGGTTGATTCATATGTGGTTGTTGCGACTGATCCATGTGCGGTTGCTGCGGTTGATTCGTATACGCTTGTTGCGGTTGATTCATATGCGCTTGCTGCGGTTGATTCGTATACATTTGCTGCGACTGACTCATATGCGGTTGCTGCGGTTGATTCGTATACGCTTGTTGCGGTTGATTCATATGCGCTTGCTGC
>NZ_JBFUIN010000155.1:0-6930 GCF_056401855.1 Bacillus sp. P4_D3 | reverse complement strand
GTTGAATATAAAACGATAAAACATGGTCAACAACTTCTGATTAAGCAAGCTGGTATCATAGTGGACTTAAATCCTGATGCCTCAGACTTATATGAACATGATATGTATTATATTACACAAAAACAAGTAGATGGAGGAAATACTGGTATTGCGCTGACGAATTGGCAAACATATTACTTAAAAAGTGACAATAGTGGTCAAATGAATGGTCCTTTGGCTCTAAAATATATTAAACAGGAATTTCCAAATATAAAACCAGGTAATGCTTCTTTTGACCTAATGAAACTTTTTCATGCACTACCGGAAGAGAAACGAAAACTGGCAACGATAACTTCAAATCCAGTAAAGCAATCTGGAATTTTTAGTTATACCTCTGATGAGCTTGCTGAGATAAAAAGACATAAGCTCGCCGTCGTTACACAACATAAAAATAAAAAAGAAAGTCACAGGTAAATGAATTCATTAAGAAGTGATACAAAAACATTGTTTTTTGGTAAACAATGTTTTTGTTTAAAGTAAAATTTTCTTTTTTTGATATGATAACCTCTAGAAGATTTACAAACATTCTTAACGAGTAACTAATCAACAAGTCAATTTTCTGTACGTTAAGGAAATTGGCTTGTTCTTTGTCTAAAGCTACTTAGTGCTTTTATCTCGACCCCTTATAGGCCTCAAATTACGAATGTTTCAAGATAGCTTAATATAGGAAACTACAAGACAAAGTATAAAAAAATCACCCGCTGAAATTGGGAATTTTTTCAGATGTGGCGGGTTATTCTTTGAATCGTTTCCGTACCCCTATATATATCGGCTGAACCCCTTATTCCCCCTTTTCGAGGGGATGGGCAAAAACACCCTTGTTGGATTTTTTTTACAATCATAATCGTACTGCTGGCGATTGTTAGTTTTAGTTTACTTGTTTCTCCATTGGAAGTTTATTTGAGTGTTTTGATTACCGTTGTACTAACATTTTAAAGAGAAAAATGTTTAGATTTGGTCGTGGACGGAAACCAGTTTATGCAATCATATTAACTTCATTAATTGCTGTGGCAATGGTATCTTTCGTATGAAGTAAGCTTATTCCCCTTTTTCGGGGGATGGGCAAAGATACCCAACTATAAATTTACTTGAAACTATTAAAGAAATTTTATTAAAATTGAAATCCTGTAACTCTATAGATGAAGAGGTTGGTTTAGAACTCATCGAGGAGTTATACACAGTATATGATCCAGCAATACGACAATTACAAAAAAATGCCCCTTGTCAAAAAGGGTGTACTGCATGTTGTTTTCAAGATGTTGCACTTCAAAAAATAGAAGTACAAAGAATTAGTAGATATATGGATAAACAAATCAAAAAAAATATTAAGCATAATTTAAAAGAAAAGAAAGCCAGAGAGGAAATTCCTTCATCACTTTGGAGAGATAGAAAAAATTCTATGGAGCCCTGCCCTTTTATTAATATTACAAAGGGAGAATGTTCAATTTATAGCGTTAGACCTTTTAAATGTAAATCTCATTTTGTTTCAAGTAGTCCTAGTTTGTGCAATGAAATAGAGGGGGAAATTACTCGCTATGATGACGATAGATATATCATGCTTATGGAATTAGTAATAGCTTTAATTAATAAGCTGGTATATGATGATATCCATCCAACACTTATCCGAAATTTCTAAGGATTTTACAGGGAAAATAATGAAAGGGTTTTGATTTAGAATATCCAGTGCCGAATAGTCCTTATTTAGCTAAAAATTAGCCTTAACGTACAATTTTCTTTTTTTGATATGATGAACTCTAATTGATGATTTTAGATACAAAAAAAATCCTTTTAAATCAAGGATTTTTTTATATTTTGAACTTTCAGTTGTATGGTATTTGTAAAAGTTTATCGTATTGAATCTGCAAGATGTTTTGGTACTCCTTGGCCCTGGATATCTACGGAGTATTCCATACCACTTTTCACTTTCTTTAATAAATCAAGGGCTTCTTTTGAATACTTATTAAGTCTGGTCTTCTTGCCAACCTGAATAGTAACATGATATCTATTGTCTGAAGCCTTAATATTAATCCCTTTTTCTCTCCATATTCTTGTTATAAGGTCATCTGCTCCGTGCCAACCCTTATAGCCTAAATTTTCACCAACTTGCGTTAAAGTATACGGAAATTGGAAATTTATATCCCCAGCATTGTCTAGAATAGATACACCATATAGTTTGGGAAGATCCTCATCATTTTCTAGTATGTTGGATATCATTTCAAAATTCACGTCAACACTTCTACGCGGTATATCACTTCGAACCAATTTATATGTTCTGGCTAACAATGCTCTTAGAAGCTTAGGATGTACATTTTCTACAGCTTTATTTGCTGCAAACGCTTCTAATATCCACTCAAATGAATTAGCTTCAATATGTTTAACCCTAATTTCCTTCCCCTGTATAACAAATATCTTTTCTTTTTTAGGCTGAGCACTTTCTGTTAAATTAGGATTATATGATAAAAAATATATATTTGAGATTAATTCTCCATTTATTGAAATGATTTCGTCAATATCTGAAAGAATTGCTTGAATATCCTGATCTTGGCCACTATACCCAATAAACAAAAGAGGATGTTCCGCAAAAAATGTTAATAACTTTGCACTAAGATATTTTTTCTTTTTTAAAAACAATTCATAATCCTCATTATTAAAGACTAATTCTTGTATATTTGTAACCGATCCATGAATTTTAAAAATTTCACCAATGGACATAGTATCTGGCCGTAGAATTTCTTGTCCCACTATAGGCTGATACTCAGGAAGTATGGTTTCTAAAAAAGTATCATAATTAGTAGTAATAACAGCATGTGGTTGTATATCCTTAATATGTTCTATTTCTTGGATGTGCCCTGCATTTTCAATCCGGTCTAAAGTAAGTGGTGTAATTTCTTCAAATATATTTTTGATTTCGTGTTTTATATATACATCTATTGGAGTCCCTGTTTTAAATAAGTCTTCTGGATATTTTTCTTTATTTTTCCACGCCCATTTTTTATAATGTTTAGTGAAAATCGATCCAATATCTTCAGGAGTTAACCCGTCTTGAATATAAGAGCCTACTTCTTCTGGAATTTCTGGGCACCGTTGTTTTAATATTTCTAATAGCTCAATCCAATTTGGAGCTTGAAAATATCTTTTGGATAATCCTGAACCTATAAATAAAATAGGTTGTGTTCCCATTTCGTCTAAAGTATTTTTAATATCTTCTATGTATTCTTCTTGGTATCTTTTATAGCTCATTTGTATCCTCACACCCCATTATAATGAACATTCATTTGACAAATTTCTAATGCACCCTATATCAAATCTTTTCTAAAAATCTAATATAAATTATACAGCATTTGTAAAGGAACGGAAATTATTTAGGGAAGGATAAATCAATAAGAACATTTTTTAATATGGTGAGGCCATTTAGCGGATTAATTAGGCGAACAACTAAATGTAGACTATTATTTGAGGGATTTGTTTTTTATTAAGCAATACGGTACGTGAAATTATTATTTTCTTTATTAAAAAAGCCCCATAGATCTTACACCTATGAGCGCTATCTAAGGGGATTTCGATTCCATTCTATTTTAACAGGCTTTCACCATAGATGAGAAACTATAAAGTGATAATAAAGTTATTTAATTTAGATATAAAAAATACAAGAGCTTTGCTACATTGTATTGTATTAAAGCTCTTTAAGGTTGTTTAATTTCTATCCATTTAAAGGTGTGTGCACTCAAAAATCAATAATAAAGTTGTTTAAATCTTGTTCAACTAAAGCACCCATTAGTTCAATAAGAAAAAATTATCTATGATTATTAAAGTGGCCCACCTTCAAAACCAATAGGCCATCCATCCTCTTTAAATTTTACTTTATACTGAAACTCAAAGTGACCATCAAAAATAAAAGCTAAACTAAACCCTGAAAATATATAATCGTCAAAATTAACCATCTTTCCAAAACATATTGTGGATAGATAGTAGTTCTTCATTTCTTGATTAGGGAAGAATTCCTGTAAATATTTTAATGCACGGCTTATATGTAGATGGAGTTCATCGAATATTTTTTCTGCCATTTCGATAATCTCCACATCGGGATTTTCATTATTCCCTTGAATAAAAATCTCCACATCTTCCCATTCTCCGATATTAATACTATAAAACCACCGTTCTTGAATGAGATACTTCTCATTTTCGTATACAGGGGGATTAACTAGGTTTAATTTTTTCACCTCATCTTTAGTTAACGGTTTTTCAAGTATAAGCTTTTTATGCAAAATGTTTTTGATATTAGAGACAATATATTTAGATTTGTTTAATTCTAAAGAGTCCATTTTCCACCTCATAAATTATAAAATAAAGTACATTCCCCTTTAATTATATCAACATCCCTATTCCAATATCCTGCACCGTTAGTTCAATAAGAATTAAATGTTGGTTTGGAATAAAGTTTAATCAGAAACATTACGCAAACACATATTATATGGTAAATAAGAAGCATCCATTTTGAAATAAGTTTGTTCAAAATGGATGCTTTCCTTGTGAATTAGTATACAATTTTTATAAAAAAGTTTGATCATTTTGTTCTCTGTAAATTTAAGTACCTTTCTTCCCATTATATTTAATAGTGCTAAACATAATAACTATTAATCATTATATAAATATTTATGATAATATATAAACTAAGATTATCAACGCAATGGAGGTTTACAATATGAAAAATATACAGGAATCCTTAAAAAAACCATTTATTAAATATCCATTAGCCATAATTTCAGCTATAGCTATAATAAAAACAGGCTATGATTTAGGCTCTTTTATAATAAAGTTAAAATACATTTAAATCATAAAAAAAAGAAATTAATCTTTTGTTTAAAATGTTGCTTTGAAATAAAATTTGATTAAAAACATTTTATAAACACGTATTTTATATCAAAAGAAAAGGATGCATTTTGAATAAAGTTTAATCAAAATGCATCCTTTTCTTTTTAAGATTTCTGTTTAAAAACTAAGAGGGTTATTTACTTTTCAACCACTTAGTTCTAACCAATTCTCTATCGTTTAATATATTGTTCTTAGCTAGTTCATAACACACTAACCAAAAATCTTTTTGCCACTTTGTACAATCTTCCTCGTAATCCATAAGCATTTGAAGCATACAATACGAGTCAGAAGGCTCAATTTGAATCATATCATTTTTAAAAAATAAAGCTATAAAACCATGTTCAATAGATAGCAAGCAACCTTCATCATGAAATGAAATTGCAAAGTAAGCATAGTTGTCCTTCGTATAGTTAGATAAAATCTCAAATGTAGGGGTTCCTAAATAAGGATGGATTTCTTCCATACTATTAAAAGTAATAGGACTAAAGGAATCGTCATTTTTATTATATATCTCGTAACTCATTAAACCTTTCAATTGCAATTCAAATAGACCCTTTAGTATATTTTCATAAACTATATCAAAGTGTTCCTTTAAATAACATAGCGTATTATAAGCTTCTTTTGTTAAGGATTGATTACTTTCTAAATACCCCCCTACCTCAATTTTTTTTCGTCCAAAAAACGAAACAGAACAATTTACGTTTATAGATCCATCCCAACAGTCATATTTTTCAGAGAACTGGAAATCATCAACTTTATCTACCAACATTCACACCTACCTAAATTTTGATATTCATAATTAACGCGCTCTTATTAGAGAAGTTTAACGTCATAATAAAAACACAGTTGGGAACGTGTTGCCCGACTGTGTTTATTATGCCACAACCGAAGCACAGCGGAGGGCGTAGTATAATTGTAATTAATCTACAAAATAGAAAGCAATTTTTAGTCTTGAAAAATAGCTGTAATCCTTATAAAATCTATCAAAAATAAATCCCCACCTTTTAAATACTAAATCCAAAGGGTAAAACGGTGCAACTTTTTTATAAACAGTACATCTTTCTATAAAACGGTACATCTTTATTTCAAATCCACATTAAACAACTTTATTATTTTTCAAAGGACTTTATTGTAAATTAAACAACTTTATTATCTCTTAACAGAAACATAATGATCCAATAACTAACAATCATAATAAGAAATTTTTTACACCTTTGCTGAAAGGAAATACGACCTTCTTCCATTCTACATGCCCCTTTTCTGTATAACTTTTTATATGTTAAAATATAGAGGAAAGAAATCTGCCAATTTCTTTCCCAGACAGTCACTAATGACTTTGCTCTTTGTTTGCTTTTGCAAATGAAGAGCTTTTATTTTGCATACTTATACTTACTTTCTAACATCGCATAGCGCAATAGCTTTAACTTTGTCTCTTTTTTCAACGCTTTCCACTCAGATACACCAATTTTCATTTTTCATTCCTCCAATAATTAAATTTGTTATTTATATAGCTTATAAGTTCCAGTTGTAAATCTTTCTAATTTGTTTATCGCTAAATCCTTCATGGACAGCGAAGATTTCTGGAAAATCAGAGATACACAAATCAATAATTGTATTATCAGTTGTTCTTATATAATAATATTGAACAGCTCCCTCATAATTCGAATATAAATAGTATTTATGAATTTTATAATTTAATCCATTTTTCTCTAATACCTCATAAAGCTTATTTTTAGTTTCATCCATTACGTCAAAAATAGTTAACTGCTCCATCATTAACAGCTCCTCATTGCGTAAATTTACTAAACTAACTCTAAGAACAAGGTTGTTTCATTATGTTCATTGGTATGCACATTGAACTGTTTTCCCGTAGCTTCTAATGCACTAAAAAGCATTCTTTTATATCCTAGATCCATAAAATCTACACTTATTTAACCATGATTCATAATAAATTGAAGATCAGCCATCATCTTTTTAACTTTCCGTTCCATGTAATAACTTTCCGTTCCATGTAATAAC
>NZ_JBFUIN010000154.1:0-6944 GCF_056401855.1 Bacillus sp. P4_D3 | reverse complement strand
GTCAATTCCCCATTCCTCAGCTAGATGGCCTCTAAAAATGTTACCGCCGCCAATGACGATGGAGACCTCGATACCTAAATCAACAATCGATAAAATTTCATTTGCAATATGTTCTAATCGTTTGGAGTTAAAGCTATTTCCCGATTGATCGGCAAGTGCTCCGCCGCTTAATTTAATTAAGACACGTTTATATGGCTTCATAACAATTCCCCCTATATAGATTGCAATAAAAAAGGAACAAAGGCGAATGCCTTTGTTCCTTCGTAAGAAAATGAAATAGAAAAGAAATAGATATGATGAACTTCTTCACGTGATTTTTCATAACATCCACTCCTTTTCATCTCCATTTATTTTGAATACGTATATCTTTTAGATTATACGAAATAATCTGATGTTTTATCAAGGTTATTTTATTTCTTTTTTATAAAAAGTGTCAATGAATATTATAAGAAAAAAATTTGAATTTTTTGTGACAAACTTGTAGGTTTTTGTATGATTTTGTAGGTTCGCCTATATGATGTGTGAGTAAGCTTTTATAAATACTAAATGAAAGCGTTCGCATAAAGGGGATGAACATAAATGAAAAAATTCGGATTGGCAACACAAATTTTTGTCGCACTTGTTTTAGGGATTGTAGTAGGGGCAATCTTTTATGGCAATAAAACGGCGATTTCTTATATCACACMAGTTGGGGATATATTTATTCACTTAATTAAGATGATTGTAGTACCGATTGTTATTTCAGCATTAATTGTTGCGGTAGCTGGTGTAGGAGATATGAAAAAGCTTGGGAAACTGGGCGGTAAGACAATTCTTTATTTCGAGATCATTACGACGATTGCTATTTTAATGGGATTACTTGCAGCGAATATATTCCAACCAGGTACTGGCGTTGATATGAATAATTTACAGCAAAGTGATATTTCTTCTTATAAACAAACAGCAGATGCTACAGAGAAGAAAGGTTTTGCTGAAACGATTGTTCATATTGTACCGAAAAATATATTTGAGTCTATTACACAAGGTGACTTATTACCGATTATATTCTTCTCAGTACTATTCGGTTTAGGAGTTGCGGCAATTGGAGAAAAAGGAAAGCCTGTTTTTAACTTTTTTGAAGGTGTACTCGAAGCGATGTTTTGGGTTACAAATCAAGTTATGAAATTTGCACCATTTGGTGTATTCGCATTAATTGCGGTTACGGTTGCAAAATTTGGTGTGTCCACACTACTTCCTTTAGGAAAACTAGTGCTAGCTGTATACGTAACTGTTATACTATTCGTTGTGATTGTATTAGGTATTAATGCACGAATGGTAGGAGTAAACATTTTTACATTAATGAAAATTTTAAAAGAAGAACTTATTCTTTCATTTACGACAGCAAGTTCAGAAGCTGTTTTACCTAATATAATGAGAAAGATGGAAGAGTTCGGTTGTCCAAAGGCAGTTGCTTCTTTCGTAATTCCGACAGGTTATACATTTAACTTGACTGGGTCAGCTATTTATCAAGCGTTAGCGGCATTGTTTGTTGCACAAATGTACGGTATACACATGTCACTGACAGAGCAAATAACGTTATTATTCGTTCTCATGTTAACATCCAAAGGTATGGCGGGAGTTCCGGGGGCATCATTTGTTGTTGTATTAGCAACGTTAGGATCAATGGGCTTACCGCTAGAAGGCATCGCATTAATTGCGGGAATTGATCGTATTTTAGATATGATTCGCTCAGCTGTCAATGTATTAGGAAATGCATTAGCTGCCATTGTTATGTCGAAGTGGGAAGGCGAATTCGATGATGAGAAAGCAAAACAATATGTAGAAACAGTCAAACAAACAAAAGCAGCATAAGAAATCGTTAAGGAGTGAAAAGTCATGGCAACATTAACTGAAGTTAAAAATGGAGTACGAATTGAAAAAGATTTTTTAGGTGAAAAAGAAGTGCCAAATTATGCGTACTACGGTGTACAAACAATGCGTGCAGTAGAGAATTTCCCAATTACAGGATACAAAGTCCATGAAGGTTTAATTAAAGCGTTAGCAATTGTAAAAAAAGCGGCAGCACTTGCTAATGCAGATGTAGGAAGATTGGAATTGAAAAAGGGTGGTGCTATCGCAGAAGCATCACAAGAAATCCTTGAGGGGAAATGGCATAATCATTTCATCGTTGATCCAATTCAAGGCGGTGCAGGAACTTCAATGAATATGAACGCAAATGAAGTCATTGCCAATCGTGCCCTTGAATTATTAGGAATGGAAAAGGGAGACTATGATTATATTAGTCCGAACAGTCATGTAAATATGGCGCAATCAACAAACGATGCATTCCCAACAGCGATTCATATTGCAACATTAAATGCATTAGAAGGCTTATTACAAACGATGGGTTATATGCATGATGTATTTGAATTAAAAGCAGAACAGTTCGATCATGTTATTAAAATGGGTCGTACACATTTACAAGATGCTGTGCCAATTCGTCTTGGACAAGAATTTAAAGCATATTCTCGCGTACTTGAACGTGATATGAAACGTATCAAGCAATCACGCCAACATCTATATGAAGTAAATATGGGAGCAACTGCAGTTGGTACAGGCTTAAATGCGGATCCAGAATATATTGAAGCAGTTGTAAAACATTTAGCTACAATTAGCGAACTACCACTTGTTGGTGCAGAAGATTTAGTAGATGCAACTCAAAATACGGATGCGTACACTGAAGTATCTGCAGCACTTAAAGTATGTATGATGAACATGTCTAAAATTGCGAACGACCTTCGTCTAATGGCATCAGGTCCACGCGTTGGATTAGCGGAAATTATGCTACCAGCTCGTCAACCAGGTTCATCTATTATGCCAGGGAAAGTAAACCCTGTTATGCCAGAAGTAATTAATCAAATTGCGTTCCAAGTAATTGGTAACGACCATACAATTTGCCTTGCTTCAGAAGCAGGACAATTAGAATTAAATGTTATGGAACCAGTACTTGTTTTCAACTTACTTCAATCTATTAGCATTATGAATAACGGTTTCCGTGCCTTTACAGATAATTGCTTAAAAGGAATTGAAGCGAATGAAGATCGCTTAAAAGAGTACGTTGAGAAGAGTGTAGGAATTATTACAGCCGTGAACCCTCATATCGGTTATGAAGCAGCAGCTCGCGTTGCGAAAGAAGCAATTGCGACAGGGCAATCCGTTCGAGAATTATGTGTGAAAAATGGTGTATTGTCACAAGCAGAATTAGAGTTAATTCTAGATCCATTCGAAATGACACACCCAGGGATTGCAGGAGCAACTCTTTTAAAGAAAAATTAAAAGAAGAGGGGGACAATCCCCTCTTTTTTGTTTACAATATAGAAATGTTATATATGAATAGAGGTAGGGATGTTATGAGTAAGTTTACAGTGGCTTCTAATGGTTCGTTAGAAACGACATTAAGAGGAGTAGAAGTATTATCAACACCACTTTTAAATAAAGGGGTAGCTTTCACGCAAGAAGAAAGAGAAGAATTAGGTTTAAAAGGGTTATTACCGCCAGCAGTTTTAACGCTAGATGAACAAGCTCGTAGAGCGTATGAGCAATTTTGTTCTCAGCCGGATGATTTATTAAAGAATGTATACTTAACAGCGTTACATGATCGAAATGAAGTATTATTTTATCGTATTTTAACAGAGCATTTACGTGAAATGTTACCAATCGTATATACACCTACTGTTGGTGTAGCAATTCAAAGATATAGCCATGAATATCGTAAACCACGCGGTGTTTATTTATCAGTTAACGATCCTTCGGGTATTGAAGAAGCGTTCTCAAATATCGGTGCAACAGCTGAAAATATTGACTTAGTCGTTGTAACAGATGGAGAAGGCATATTAGGAATTGGTGACTGGGGTGTTGGTGGTATTAACATTGCGATTGGAAAGCTAGCTGTTTATACGGCCGCAGTTGGAATCGATCCTAGTCGCGTGCTACCTGTAATTTTAGATGTAGGTACAAACCGTGAGGATCTATTAAACAATCCGTTTTATATTGGAAATCGCCATCCACGTGTAACTGGTGAAGATTACGATGAATTTATTGATACATTTGTACAAGCTGTAGGCAATAAGTTCCCGAAAGCACTTTTACATTGGGAGGATTTCAGTTCTCGTAATGCACGAAAAATTTTAGACAAATACCGTCATGATGTATGTACGTTTAATGATGACATTCAAGGTACAGGTGCAGTTTCACTTGCTGCAGTATTATCGGCAGTGAAAGCTTCTGGTGTACCTTTAAATGAACACCGAGTAGTTGTGTTTGGTGCGGGTACAGCTGGAATCGGTATCGCAGATCAAGTGAGAGATGCGCTGGTTCGCGTAGGATTATCAGAGCAAGAAGCACATGAGCGTTTCTGGTGTATTGACCGTAACGGGTTAATTACAGATGATATGGAAGATCTTCTTGATTTCCAAGTTCCATATGCAAGAAAAGAAGCTGAAGTGAAGGATTGGAAACAAAGTGATGCTATCGGACTTGCTGAAGTTGTGAAACATGTAAAACCGACAATTTTAATCGGTACATCAACTGTTGCTGGTGCATTCAAAGAAGAGATTATTAAAGAAATGGCTTCTCATGTAGAAAGACCAATTATTTTACCAATGTCGAATCCAACGCCACTTGCTGAAGCGAAACCAGTAGATTTAATCGAGTGGACAGAAGGAAGAGCGTTAGTTGCAACAGGAAGTCCGTTTGATCCAGTTACATACAATGGTGTAACGTATGTTATCGGGCAATCAAATAACGCACTTATTTTCCCAGGGCTAGGTCTTGGTACAATTGTTGTGCGTGCAAGCGTAATGACAGACGGTATGTTTGCGGCAGCAGCAGAAGCGGTTGCAAGTATGGTAGATACAAGTCAGCTGGGTGCACCTATCTTACCAGAAGTGGAAGAGTTACGTAATATCTCTGAAATGGTTGCAATTGAAGTAGCGAAAGTTGCAGTTGCAGAAGGTGTTGCTAGAGAGAACTTAAGTGATAACGATATCAAAATTGCAGTGAAAGAATCAATATGGAAGCCKGAGTATCGTCAAATAAAAGCGGTAGAAAAGGTTAGAATATAGAAAAAAAGCCCGTTTATTATAATAAGCGGGCTTTCCGTTTACATTTTTGAAAAAATACATAGGAAGTGGCATCTTTGAATTGGAATCAATTATGGAAGAAAGATATATCTCTTTTAATTATTTTAATGATTGTTGTCCCAATTGCTGGAGAGCTAAATTTTCATCCTTTCAACGATACGTTTCGTGTTAGCTTCGGGACACCGCTTTTCTTCTTTTTATTATTATTTTTAAGAAGAGTACCAGCGGCGGTTGCAGGTATTCTTGTTGGTATATCTGTAGTCTTATTCCGTGTATGTCTTGACTGGGTGTTGCAAGGGTCTTTTTATATGACAGAATCATTTTATTTGCGCTATCCTGTGTTCTTTTATTATTTTATTTATGGAAGTCTTTTTTCGCTTTGTAGGGTGAATAAGTTCCATCAGAAGCCAATTATAATTGGCTACCTTGGGATTACAATTGAAATTATTGCAAGTATGTCAGAACTTGCAATTTATCATATGGTAGTACTTGGTACAACGATAACAATTTCTGAAGTGAATAAGCTAATCATTATTGCTATTTTCCGTAGTTTCTTTGCGCTTGGTTTTTTAAATATGATGAATTTGTATGAAACGAAATTAAAAGAATCACAAGTTCGAAAAGAAAATGAAAATATGTTGATGCATCTTTCTAACTTATATGTGGAATCTGTTCATTTGAAAAAAACGTTACAAAATGCGGAGTTAATTACACAAGAAGCGTATCAATTATATCGGAATTTACAAGCGAACGATGATTCAAGTAGTAAAACAGCATTGAAAATAGCGGGAGAAGTGCACGAAATAAAAAAGGATAATCAAAGGATTTTTGCGGGATTATCTAAACTGTTATTAGATAAAAATGTAGCTGAGTATGTAGAAGGACATGAGCTTGCGGAAATGATTGTGAGAATAAATGAGAAGTACGCTGAAATGTTGGAAAAAGAAATACGTTTTTCTAAACATATTGAAGGTGAGCATGCAGAATATCATGTGTATACAGTCTTATCAATTTTTAATAACTTAGTTGCCAATGCAGTTGAAGCAATTGAGGGTAGTGGTGCTATCATTATTAAGTTATATAAACTTGATAAACGTATATTTTTTGAAGTAATTGACGATGGGCCTGGTATTGCGCAAAAATATAAAAAACTAGTATTTAAGCCAGGATTTACTTCAAAGTATGATCAAACGGGAACACCATCAACAGGAATTGGACTTTCTTACATAAACGAAATGGTAACAGAGCTCGGAGGAGAAGTAAGATTGGAAGACCTGGAAACTGGTGAAGGGTGTAAGTTTGTCGTTTGTTTACCGGAGTGCAGTTTAAAGCAGGAAGGGGAATAAAGTTGTTTTATTATATCGTAGATGATGATGAAGTTTTCCGATCCATGCTTTCACAAATCATTGAAGATGGCGATCTTGGGGAAGTAATTGGAGAATCGGAAGACGGAGCTTTTATTGAAGCAGATCAACTAAATTTTAAAAAAGTAGATATTTTATTTATTGATTTATTAATGCCCATGCGAGATGGGATTGAAACAGTTCGCCATATTGCATCCTCTTTTTCAGGGAAAATCATTATGATCTCTCAAGTTGAATCGAAACAGCTTATTGGTGAGGCGTATACACTTGGTGTTGAATATTATATTACAAAACCATTGAATAAAATTGAGGTTATATCTGTTGTACGTAAAGTAATGGAACGTATTCGTTTAGAGCGCTCTATACATGATATTCAAAAATCATTGAATAACGTTTTCAAGTGGGAACAGCCGCAAGTTCGAAATGAGCCAATGCAAGAAGGAAAAAGAATAGCAGATTC
>NZ_JBFUIN010000153.1:0-6956 GCF_056401855.1 Bacillus sp. P4_D3 | reverse complement strand
TGATTGCGCATTTTGTTTTTTCACTGCATGCACATCCGTTTCAGTTGCAAATTCTGTACCATAACTAGCATTTGCACTTTGTGCACCTGAAGCTTGTGCTTTCTTTGCCTCTGCTTGTGCATTCGCTTGTTTTACTGCTTGTACATTTGTTTCAGTTGCGAATTCCGTACCATAACTAGCATTTGCACTTTGTGCACCTGAAGCTTGTGCTTTCTTTGCCTCTGCTTGTGCATTCGCTTGTTTTACTGCTTGTACATTTGTTTCAGTTGCGAATTCTGTACCATAGCTAGCATTTGTGCTTTGGATGCTAGCGCCAGAAGTTGCCTTATTGTAACCTTGTTGTTTTTTGTTCATCTTTCTCACCTCCACAATTAATAATGTAACCAACCCATTTAATAGTTATTCTTAATTTTATTTTTAAACTTCCGCATATTATTTCAATATTCATTCAAACTACATATTATAGAGATGAAGGTATGTACATAGGACGAGATAGGACTGAACTAACCATGCTTTTAAGAAATGAATGGAAAGAAGAAGAAATATTAATTACATATTATGAAGACGGTTATTTACTCTCTAGTTATATGACTGTTGTTGATATTGATCCGCTAAATAGTACTGTCATATGTACCGGTGCTTTTTATAATAAGATGACACTACAATTTTCTAACATAATAGACGTAAAATAGAATAGATTTAAGTAATCACGTTTGGATTGTTATAAAGGAGTGTATAAAATGCAAGGGAATCAGATAAGAAAGAATACAGCAAGAACAGTTATTCATAATGATATAAATAACTATCCGTATTTAAGCATACCTATGATTATAAATGAGAAAGATGGAAAGCTTTATGAAATTTTAAGCACCGGTTTTCATACTAATGATGCAGTAGCAATGATAGCAACGGACGGTTTTGCTACAACTAGGATAAATACACCGATTGTAACAGTAAAAAACAATGATAGTAGCATTCAAGCATACCGCTTACCTTTAGAACTGGAATATTGGGTGCTTTCTTGTATGCGTGCTGCTTCAGCAGGAAAAAATCCGTTGCCATGTAAAGTTGCTTTTGGAATCATTGACACTAAATTCCATGTAGAATTTAAATAAAAAAGAAGGGGCTACTCAATTTGAGCTCCTTCTTTCTTCAGTTATATAAACATCAATTCTCTATATTGTTTATAGGAACAAACACATTCATTGCTTCCACTGTTAGAATCTATTCTCCCCTTTGTTTATCTTCAGGTTTATAAGTTTAGCGCACTCTAAGGGCAATATAAGGCTTCATTCCCCAAGTAGTAGATACTGTATTACCACATAACATATTTCTACCAGAATATCTTATTGCCCCTGCTTTAAAGTCAAATGTATCAAATTGTTTAAAGGTTTCTAATGGACTTTTCCCTTGAATTGCTCGTCTAATAACATCTGCAGCTATTTCATTAGCTACTCTCCTCATCTCAGCCGTGAACTTGAGTTGTGCATCAGTTTGTAATGATGAAATAGTACGATTTACTAAGTTATTTACCCAGTACAAGAAGGCACTTGGATTAGCGCTAAATACAGATACTCCCTGTAATACATCTTTTTCTGCAATGTCATTTGCCCAAGCTGTAACCCAACCGCCATTTTCAATTTTGAGTTCTAAGTCAAACTTATTTGTCAGGTATCCAGTATGACCGTGACACACATGAGGATGATGCACTGCATGATCTATCTCATGCCCTAAATATTCTAATCTACTGCTCAGCAAACTCATTCGTTCCAATTCAGAATTATGAATATCATGTATTGACGTTCCAGTGTATTCATAATTCCAATTACTATAATAATCATAATGACACTCTGGATAAGATAATGGATACAAAGGGGGAAATCTAGATAAATATTGTGGAGAGTAATTACTAAATTGACCACATGGAATTATATATGAGCTATATGTTTTACTTAGCATGATAATTCCTCCTATACTTCTATTTTTGAAAGCAATATATGGTAAACAAGGTTAGTTAGGTACTTGTCTAAATTTAAATGGGTATAAAAGAGTATAAATTGGGGAACTTACTAAAAGGAGAATTTGATAATAATAGACCAAATTCCGAATATGGGCCAGTCTCAGCATACACATTTCTCTAACGAATTTAATCCAGGAAGAGGAGGAACAAGTTTCTCTTTTTGATAACGTAACGCAGTAAGAACAAGAAATGAATTTAGCGAAAGTAATGGATGGAATACGCAAAAAGTCTTGAAAAACCAGCATTTGACGAAGGGTTTCCTACACGCATAGCGCCACAGCTAGATACAGAAACACGTTTATAGGAGTAGCATCAAGAGGAGCTGAAACCGAAATATTTGCCTTTGATCAGAAATAAAAAACAAAAGTTATATATTAAACTTTTAGTTTTTTATTGAATAATTTAGGAACTAAACTGAAACTCTTGCATACTATGTAATCAGGAAAAACAGTTTTGGAAACAAAACGCCCTTTCCATCGGGGCAACCCGAAGGGAAGACCGATGTCTTCCCGCCCTACATAAGAAGATCACCTTAGGGTGGTCTTTTTGGTTCTGGTGCAAAAATCATCTAATAGGGATATAAAGCCTACACAGACTGTGTAATTACAAATTATGATGCAATTCCAAACAACTTATGTATGAACTTCACCTCATTTTATACAGACTTCACCTGTTGGTGAAGTTGTCCTTTTTTCAGTATGAATCTTGGTCATAGAGCACCATAAATAGTGCTCTTTTTATTTAAATGATGATCTTGTTATAAATTTAATAAAGTTCTTATGAATAGATTGCATTATTCGTGGTGGACTATATTTTTCTTTAAATACATATGCCTTATGAATAAAATTCAATATTCCGTTAACACTACAGATAACATGGTAATCCTTTCTCCGATTTCCTTGCTTGAGCAGTTAACTTTTGTTAGCTGCTCTTTAATTTGTAAGAAGAACACTCATTCAAAAACACCAACATATAATGCTATGACTTCCTTTTTCAATTCAATCAATATTTTCTCCCTAAGAGAAAATCTCCCATCATTCTCTCCCTAAATAATTGTATTTAGAAATTTTATTTATACCTTTTAATTGTTCGCTTTTTAATTCTAGCTCACTTATTTTTCTTTATAACCTTTGTATGGTGTTAATGGTCAGAAATGCTATATCCGGAGATTCTTTTTCATATTCCTCCCGAGTCATTAACTCACCTTTTCACTCGAAAATTTTTGAAATAAGCATAGCATAATCATGAATTTCACTGTTTGTTAACTTAGACTCTCTATCCAGTTCAGCTAGTTCTAAAGGGTTTACTCTACACGATTTATATTCTATTTTAATATCTTTATAAATTCTCAATATTGTTTATGCTCTAATTTCAAGTTTTTTGTTGTATTCAGTTTTTAATTCAATAATTTCTTCACGAGTAATCCAATTTTTAGAACAGAAAATGCACAATCTAGATTCACATCGTTTTAATTCATCTTTGCAGTAGCCAATTTCGACCTTTTCTTTATGAAAATTAGAAGTTTGGAAAAGAGTATGTAATAATCAACATTAAATAAACCGAATATTATGATCTGACCTCGAAGAGCTGATACATAATTTATTTAGATTGGAAAATTAAAACCTTATCTACCCGCCTTATGGCGTCTTTTCTTTTTTTAAAAGGACCTGCTCAATTACTCTATAAAAACATAAGGTAAAATGAATCCATTAAAATACTTGAGTGACCTCTTGTTTTATCCTCTTACCAAAAGGAGGAACTATTATGGGCTTTGGTGGTAGTTGTGGCGGCGGCTTTGCTGGTGGCTTTGCTTTATTAGTTGTATTATTTATTTTATTAATCATAGTTGGAGCTGCTTGCTTCTGCTAAAAAACTATTAGAAAAGACACTCTTATATGAGTGTCTTTTCTTTATTTCCAAATGGAATTGCTCATTCATTCCATAAAAACATATAGTAATGTAAACCTATTAAAACAACAATCTATCCCATTGTTAAGTCTTCTAATTAAAGGAGGAAAAATTATGAGTTACGGTGATTCTTGGGGCGGCGGATTCGGATACTATGACAGGGCACTGTTATTAGATTCCCTTTTCTATACACACTACCTAAATAATGCAATTATGCATAACATCAAAAAATATACATATAATTAATCATAAATATAGTGAAATAATGAATGTGGATGCATCCTATAAAGCAGATTCTTTTGAAAAGCATAACATATCGTTCATTTTAAAAGATATGGCGTCACTCTGATACTGATCTCAATTCTTTTGTATGTTGTGTACTAACAATCTAGTGCATATAGACGATTCTGTTTTATAGGATGTGTTTACACGTATAACAAAGGGATAATACGGAAAAATTTATATTAATGAACGTGGTTCAAGTCGGAGGAAGGCACCTTAGAGGGTTATTCTTTTATAAAGAAAAATCCTGATGCTCCCCTCTATATAACTAAAAAAATTGTGTTATAATATCTCCTGAACATATKTATGGGATAACGACTACTTGCTGTTGGTAAGTAGCAATTTATCTAATGAAGAGATCACTTGTTTCCAAGACAAGTGATCTTTTTATATACATTTCCCTTACTATATTTGAGATTCACAAGAAATTCAATTGAACATATCTGCAAAAGTCATTCCTACATTATTTTTTCGTTTCATTTGTTTCTCCAAGTAAAGCTTCGTTATTTGGATATTTTCATGACCTCCTCATAGAGTAGGGCGATCTTGTTCGTTTACATTTGCACGCTGCAATTCTTCTTAAAGAGGTTTTTCTCTATACCCAAATACATGTAGATGCTAAAAATAGAACGTATCAGTACTGTTTTCTTCGCGAGCGTTGACGCTAGAACTGGAATTTCTCTTTCCATTCTTCACGCTTTTTAACCAGTTACTATATCTACATATATGCCAAGGCCATAATATTTTCAATAAAGAAGCATAGCGCTATACGCCTTCCCCGTTCAATTCAAATTCTTCCGCCTGTTACGCCGTACATTGACAAAACGAAAGAATCTCCGCTACATAACTCTTTTTTATGTCCTCTTTCACTTTTTCTTCTCATCCATATCTTTTTATAATTGTAGAAAAAACAACTCAACACTTTACTGATTACTTATTATACAAAGGAAGAACGTCATTATTTAKACAAAACTATACATGGTATTTATACTACTCCTAATCGAATTTATAAATCATTTGATTTACCAAGCCCTATAGAAAGTGTAATTCAAACCGAACAATCTGATCGGGCATTACGAGATAAGGACTTTATATCTAGTTAGGAGGAAAAACAAAGAAAGAAAAGATGATTAATTTAACTTCCACTTTTCATAAAATCGATTCGTATCCCCAGCACTAAAAAGTATCTAGTCATTCCCTTCTCGAAAAAGAAACAAACCCATTAGTAGGATTCATGCTCATCGACAACTGTAAAAAACAGGGTTTTTGTCAACATAGAATCCATTGGTAGCCATGTTACAAGAAACAATCAGTCATAGTACACCGCAAATCAAACTGAAATATGTTGATTAATTAAAGAGGAGAAGATGGTATTATTAAACCAATTTTATATTTAAATGAAAAATCCACACTTAACTGGACTCATATACTCACACCATCCCTTCTAGACGAGCATAAAATGTACTAACGAACGAAAGGGGGTAATTATTATGGGTTTTGGTTTTGGTGGAGGTTGTGATTTCAATAGATGTGATGATCGGAGAGATCATCACAGAAAAGAAGAAAGAGAAGACAATAGAAGAGAACAGAATAACAATCCAGAGTTATTACAATTCTTAAGAACATTAACTCCTGGTACTTGTATTGTTATTCAATATGATTCTCAAAGACCTACAAGTGCAACATTCCAAGGTTTTCAAGGAAACAACGTAATTATTTTATCTGACTTTGATTGTTTCCCAGGATTAGCACGTATTGCGATTAACAGAATTAACGTAATCTCTATAAATTCACCTGATTGTAATCGTTTCTGTTGCAAGCGTAAGAAGCATTGTAGAGAATGTGAAGAACATGATCATGATCATAGAGAAGATTAATAAATTTTAATTAAAAGAAAAATCTTTCCCTTAATTTATAAGCCAATTTGCAAGAAAAACACCTATTAAAAAATAGGTGTTTTTCTTTTCTAAATTATACTTAACTGAACATAAATAACAAACCATTTCATATAGCGGACATATACTATTGTAAGGTCGGCATCCAAATGACCCAAATAAATACCCATGCCAAGAAATAAAACTACAAAGTATTTCTTGGCACCTTTTACATAAAACAAATAAATTCATTAAAAATGTACAAGTTAATTACCAAGTTATTCACATTATATAATTAAGGATTAATAGATCCTATACCACCACTCCATAAAGTTATCTATATATATTTAACTGTCTAAATGTACAAACCTAATTGAAAATGGTTCGTTTTGAAACAACCAATTCATGTGCTAATTCTCCCACAGTAAATTTTTTCATTCGATTAACCATCATAATCATTTCATTTAATCTTTTTGCTCTAGACATCGAATGTCCTACATAACTATGACATAATTTGGAGCCTTTATAATATATAGTCATGGATAGTTAAATGATAAAAATAGATACAAAAAACACATGGATCTTTATCTTATCAAAACCTAATTTTATAAAATGTTTTAATATAAATCCCTTCAACATATTATATATGTCTAATATGTTGGGGGATTTTATTATTTACATTCGTTCTTCGTTATATGGGGTCCCACCACACATCCATCAACTTAAGGATTTAGACTATTCTTAAACTTAAAAGCACGTTACTATTCTCTTATGTTAATGAGAAAGGGTGACGTGCTTTTTATGAATATGCATCAAAAACAAGAGCTGTCTTTATTTGCCGAAGAGTTATATCGATATATGTCATATATGTC
>NZ_JBFUIN010000152.1:0-7041 GCF_056401855.1 Bacillus sp. P4_D3 | reverse complement strand
GGTTTATATTTACGCTACTTATATATCTTTCTGTAAACGTAATGATCTCTATATTAAAAAACGATACGTATAAAAGGGTTTTAATTTGCGTGTCAATTGGTGTAGTAATTTTATTTACATGGAAGGTGCATCCATTTTTTATTTTGTTTTTACCTTTGAACTTATACGAAATTACATCAAATTATATAGAGAGGAAATGGCAGCTCTTTTTCATTATGATGCTTCCTATTACTTTTACAAATGAAAGTATTCAAATGACATATGGATTAATTGTTGCATTTTCTTTTCTCATTTTAACTATGGCAAATCGCTACATCGCTCGTGTATTAAAGCTTGAATCACAAAATGATAAGATGCGAAAAGATATGCAGCGACTGACGAAAAGCTTACATGAAAATAAAGAGTACATAAGGCAATCGGAGTACACATTTAAGTTAGAAGAGAGAAATCGGTTATCACAAGAAATTCATGATAAAATTGGTCACTCGATGACGGGTGCACTTATTCAAATGGAAGCAGCGAAGAGACTGATGGAAATAGATAAAGTAAAATCTGCGGAGTTATTACAAAATGCAATTCATATTTCGAAAGATGGAATTGAAAGCATTCGGATTACATTAAAAAATATGAAGCCACCAACTGAGCAAATGGGCATTCATCGTATGAAATTATTCATAGAGGAATTTGCCGGTAAGCATGATATGAATATTCCTTTCGTTTATAAAGGTAACTTAGATATGATTTCTCCCATTCAGTGGAAAATTATCGGTGAAAACGTTACAGAGGCGTTAACAAATGCGATGAAATACGCTGATGCGACAGTCATTTCAATCGATATTCATGTACTGAACAAGATGGTGAAAGTACAAGTGAAGGATAATGGTAAAGGTGCAGCTCTTGTTAAAAAAGGCCTCGGCATTATGGGGATGGAGGAGAGAACAGCGTCTGTAAACGGGAAAATTATTGTAGATGGTACAAGTGGTTTTTCAGTAACAATGTTGTTGCCGATATAGTAAGGCAGGATGAGGATGAATCATCTCATATGAAAAAAGTGAATATTCTCATGTGAAAAGAATGAACTTCTGCACTGAGCAGGTTCATTCTTTTTGTTTATAATAAAGTGAAACTTCAATCAGTGGGGGTCTTGTTCATCCCACACTGATTGTTAGTTGAACCAATCGGGCATTTACGGGCAGCCCGACTCCCGCCTAACTTCTTCGCTTCAGCTGAATTTTGAGGTGGGAGTCTTACTGACCGCAAATAGCGGGATAACAGCAGAGAAACCGAAATAGGGGTGAAATGATGAATACATTGGAAATTAAAAATTTAACGAAAAAATTTGGTGACTTCATCGCGGTAGATAATATGTCTTTATCTATTAAAGAAGGAGAAATATTTGGATTTTTAGGATCGAACGGTGCTGGTAAGAGTACAACGATAAATATGATTGCTGGATTGTTAAGAAGTAATGAAGGTGAAATCAGCATACTAGGAAAAAATATAAAGAAACATAATCGATTTGCGAAGATGAACATCGGTATTGTTCCGCAAGATATTGCGATTTATGAAGAGCTAACTGCCTATGAAAATGTGAAATTCTTTGCCGGATTGTACGGATTAAGAGGCGCTGAACTAAAAGCGAGAGTAGAGGAAGCACTTCAATTTGTGGGGCTTAGTGATAAGCATAAAAGTTATCCGAAAAACTTTTCTGGCGGAATGAAAAGAAGATTGAATATAGCTTGTGCAATTGCCCATAGACCAAAGCTAATTATTATGGATGAGCCGACAGTTGGAATTGATCCGCAGTCAAGAAACTATATTCTCCAGTCTGTCCGGAAATTAAATGAAATGGGAAGCACAATCATTTATACAAGTCACTACATGGAAGAAGTAGAAGAGATTTGTACGAAAATAGCAATTGTAGATCACGGTAAAGTGATTGCAGAAGGAACGAAAGAACAGTTAAAAGCGATTATTACAGATACGAAAGATATTTGGATTGAAGTGAAGTCAGTAGAAAATTTAGACGTAGAAAAATTAAAAGAGATAAACGGTGTGAAAGCTGTTCAAATTGAAGAGAGCGTAATTAAAGTGAATTCTGATGCAGGATTAAATAATTTAAATAAAATTATTCAACACTTTATTAATCATGACATTGAAATTCGTTCGTTAGAGGAGCAGGCTCCGAACTTAGAAACTGTATTCCTTACGTTGACTGGAAGAAACTTACGAGATAAATAAAAGGTAAATGAAGAAAAGGTAAAGGGAGGTTCATCAATTGAACATCTTTAATATTGCAGTGATGCACATTAAAAGAGATTTCAGGGACGTAAGAACTTTAGTTTTTATGTTAGCATTTCCGATTGTGCTTATGCTTGTGTTAGGAACAGCGTTAAGTAACGCATTTAATAGCGATAGTCAATCGATTAAGGATATACAAGTGCTATATAAAGATGAAGCGAGTAGCACATTTTCTCAATCATTTGAAGCATTTACGAAAGAAGTCGATAAATCAGGTATTCACTTTAAGAAAATTTCCGTAGGTATAGATGGAAAAGAAGAAGTGAAGCAAAATAAATATGCTGCCTATGTAGAATTAAATAAAGATGGTGCGAAATTTTATGGAAGTGACAGAAGTAGTATTGAAGGAAGTATTGTTGAAGGAATGCTTACGACATTTGTTGATAAGTACAATGTAGCGGCCGAAGTTGCAAAAGTAGATCCAAGTAAGGTTAACGCAGTTATTTCAAACGGAAATCATAATGATTATATTAAAGAAACATCTTTACAAGCTGCTAAAAAACCAGGTTCTATGGATTACTATGCGGTTGTAATGACAACGATGATAGCACTGTATGCTGCGATGGGAGCGAGTTTTTTAATTCGAGGAGAACGAATACGTAAAACAGGAGATCGTCTCATTGCGGCACCTATAAGTAAAGCTGAAATTTTCATTGGGAAAGTGCTAGGTAGTCTTGTAGCGAATGCACTTTGTTTACTACTTGTCGTTTTATTTAGTAAATTTGTTTTTCAAGCGAATTGGGGCGACCATCTTGGAATCATATTTATTATTTTACTAACAGAAGTCTTTCTAGCAATTAGCTTCGGTTTAGGGATTGGATATATTACAAAAACAGGTGAATCATCTAGAGCAATTATTATGGTAGTTGTGCAATTAGCTTCTATTTTTGGGGGTGCATATTTCATAGTGGAAGAAAATGTCGTAACGAATTTATCACCATTAACGTGGGCGAATACAGCCATTATGAAAATTATTTATGCAAATGACATAGGGGCGGCGCTTCCGGTAATATCTTTAAACCTAGGAATTTCAGCACTCTTTTTATTAATTGCGATTATTGCATTACGTAGACGGGAGGGGCTATAGTATGAAAGACATTTTATGGCTCATACAAAAAACGTTATCTGTACTTCTGAAAAATAAAAAAGGTTTATTAATTATTATTAGCTTGCCGATAATAGGAACACTCATCTCCTTTTCGATATACGGAAATGTAGGGCAAGGAACGTTAAATATCGGGGTTATAAATAAAGAAAATCAGCCAATAGCAAATGATACAGTAAAATTTTTAGAAGGATTAAATCATGTAAATGTAAGTAAAGTTAAGGAGTCTGAAGTAGAAGATAAACTTACTTCAAAAAAACTTGATGGTGTTATTACATTAGATTCTGGTTTTTCCGAAAGTGTTCGAGAAGGGAAACCGAGTCATATTGAGATTTCATCGATTAAAGGCGATCAAGTAACGGGGTTTATAAAATCATATTTATATAACTATGTTGATAATATTGCCGCAATTAGTAAAGTGGCAGGGACGGATCAAAGTACGTTTGATAATATGTATGCAGGGTATCAAAAAAGTTCATTTAAAGTAAAGGCTGAGACACTTGAAGATACTTCGAAAAATAAGGATATGACAAATCAAACTATGGGTTACCTGATCATGTTTATGCTATTTTCAGCAGTGAACTTATCAGGATTTATCTTAAAAGAAAAAGAGAATAGAACGTACTTTAGATTATTATCAACGCCGATAGATGGGAAGAAATTTATATTATCTAATGTTGCAGTAAATATGATGATATTAACAGTACAAATTGTCATTGCAGTATTATTTATGACGAATGTTTTTCACACAAATATAAATATGCCTTTCATAGTGATGATTGGTGTACTCATGCTATTTGCTTTAATAGCAATTGGTTTGTCATTAGTCATTGTGTCTTTTTCGAAAAGTTCAACTGCTTCAAATGCAATGCAAAATATAGTTATCGTACCAACATGTTTGCTTGCTGGATGTTATTTTCCATATGATATTATGCCGAAAGCGGTACAAAAGGTAGCTGATTTTCTTCCGCAGCGTTGGTTACTAGACACAATTTCAAAATTACAGCAAGGAATTCCGTTTTCTGAGTTGTATTTAAACATTTTAATTTTATTCGCTTTCGCGATAGCATTCTTCTTAATTGCTATTTATAAGTTTGGAAGAAATAATGATGCGAGGAATTTTGTTTAATGAGAAAAGGTGTGGCGTAATGCCACGCCTTTTTTGTTCGTAATTTAGAGTATCTTTTGTAATATAGGAATGCTTTTGTAGAGCACTTCATTATGTGAAGCACACACAATATATTTATTGCCAACTAAAAGAAAAATGCTATGCACAACAGCGTTACCATCACCATGTTTTGTTAGTATATCACCGACGACGTTTCCATCTGCCCATTCCAGTTTTGAATGTGAAGGGACGACTTGTAAATATTGAATTGTTTCCACTCCATCTCCTGCAATGAGTGTAGTTTCAATATTTCTTTTCTCTATAACAAATCTATTTTCATTTAATATATCGAGGAAGGGATTTTTCGTTTGCATCTTACTATAAGGAAAAAATGTAATAGAAGAGCCGGATCTTATAAATAAATAATTTCCGTAATCTTTACAAGGAATAACATCTTGTAATCCTGGAAAGTAAAGGTGGATCGCTTCGAATGGATTCATTTTATACAAGGTACTTAAGTAGTGTACGTACTGTTCCATATAGGAATGAACGATATTTATTTTAGAAGAGGCATGAACAGGGAGACTACCTCCAGTCCAATAACTATAATTGGGAGGAGATCCAGCGCTTGGTGTACAGAGTATAATAAGCTGCTCCACATCATTTTCATATTCTTCACTTTGAACGTAAGAACGTGCAAGAAGTCCGCCCAAACTATGACAAACTAAATTTAGTTTATCGCAACCTGTAAATTCTTTAACATAAGCAATCGTTTTTAATAAGTATTTTTGAGTAGAAAAAACAATACGCTGACGCCAGTCATAAAAACAGATAAACAAGTTTTGATTTCGTTTATATCCGATACTTTCTAACATCATGATGAATGGCTCATAAACAAACGCAGAAAGCCCAAAGTTCCAATTACCGGTACCAGGAATAATAATATTACTCATTGAACCGAAAAGACCTGGGATAAAAATAATAGGAGTTTTTCCTCTTTTCATATGCTTCTCTCCTTTAACTTTTTAACAGCCCATAAAAAGTAAGAAAGACATTTCGTATGAAAAAAAAAATTAATGAAACACTACGAAATAGTAAGTAATATGAGCGGAAGGAAATCAAAATGATTAAAAAAATATTGCGAGTTACTTCTATTATTATTGCTATTTTCGTTTTTATTTTAATTTGGATGCATATCGATGTTACTTTAGGCAGGAAAATGGAAGCTGGGAAAAATATGCCGACAGAGTATGCACCTCATTATAGTGACTTTCAATTATATGTAGAAGGGAAGTCGTTTTATAAACAGTTGTTTACTGATATAAGGGAAGCGAAAAGTTCCATTTACACTTACTTTTTCATTTTGTCAGATGATAAAAGTAGCCATACTTTTTTAAACTTATTAAAAGAGAAGGCGAAAGAAGGAGTAAACGTATATTTATCGGTTGATTTAATTAATGATTTATCATTTGAAAGAAAGATGAAAAAAGAATTACAGGAAAGTGGTGTTCATTTTACATACAGTAGAAAACAAGAATTGCCATTCGGATTTTATTCACTTCACCATCGTAATCATCGCCGCATTACGACGATTGATGGGGAAATTGGCTATACGGGTGGCTTTAATATAGGAGATGAATATTTAGGGAAAGATAAGAAATTTGGATACTGGCGTGATTATCATGTACGACTCAGAGGAGAAGGAGCGAAAGATTTAGAAGAGCAGTTTTCCTTAGATTGGAAACGAGATACGAAAGAAGATATAAAAAGGAGTACGAATAAGGCTAGCAAAGGAAATACGCTACATACTATGACAAGTTATAACGGGCATTATGTTGCTCAAAAATATATAGCGTTAATAAAACAAGCGAAGCATTCGATTGTAATTACAACGCCTTATTTTATAGCGAAAAATAAAGCATTAATGAATGCTTTAATTGGAGCGCAAAAGCGTGGTGTTACAGTAAAAATACTTTGGTCATATAAACCGGATATTCCTCTTATTAAAGAGGCAGCATATCCTTATATACGTGAAGCTGTTAAAAACGGGATTACTGTGTATGGCTATAAAAAAGGGATGTTTCATGGAAAGTTAATGCTGATTGATAATGAATTAACTGTTATCGGTACAACGAACATAACTGCTCGTAGCTTCTACATAAATGATGAGATGAATTTGTATATTCATGGTGGATCTATCGTATCGGAAGTGAATGAGGCGTTAACACAAGATTTTCATGATTCGAAAGAAATGACGAAAGAGTTTTTTGAGAAGTTATCTTTTTGGGAGCGTTGTAAGGAGAAATTTGCGGGATTGGTTGATTTTTATTTGTGATAACTTAACTGAAATACCTGAAATTTAAAATATAGTGTGTGCAAAGAAGCATGTGAATATAGTAAATAGGAAGCTGTATTGTTTATTCAATAAGTAGAGAAGTAAGAAAGAACCTTCAAAAAACAGAAGGTTCTTTTTTGTTTTATAATTCATTATTGGTAGTTAAAAAATAGTCTGGTCTAGCGGATGGCC
>NZ_JBFUIN010000151.1:0-7160 GCF_056401855.1 Bacillus sp. P4_D3 | reverse complement strand
ATAGAATACTCCGTACACCCTTCATAGCTCGTCTCCTTTTTTCATTTAGTATGGCACGCTCTGTAATTGATATACAAAAAAAGCTTAGCAAAATGCTAAGCTTTTATTTTGATAATTCCTGTAAAGAACCAAAGAATAAATCTGCTTCATTCATTTGTTCATTTTCTTCCGAAAGAGGTGGTAAATCATCTAATGTTTTCAATCCAAACGTATCTAAAAACTCTTTCGTCGTTCCGTATAAAATAGGGCGCCCCGGTCCTTCCGCTCTTCCCGTTTCTTTTATAAGTAAGTGTGAAACTAACGTTTGTAATGCCTTGTCTGTTTTCACACCTCGAATCTCTTCCATTTCTGTCCTTGTAATCGGTTGACGGTACGCAACGATTGCCAACGTTTCAAGAGCTGCTTGAGACAGTGACGCCGTTGTTGGGGTATCTATTAATTTTTGATAGTATGCAGCATGTTCTTTCTTTGTTGCAAAACGATACACTTTTGCATATTGCACAATTTGCAGACCGCGATTCGATCCTTCACATTCTTTTTGCATTTCCTCTATACTGTTTATTACTTCTTCCACTTCAACTTCCAGAACTTTAGCTATCTGTTCCGGATAAATCCCTTCGTCACCTGCAACAAATAAAAGCCCTTCAATAATCGCCTTTTGTTCTTTTCTATCCATTTTACGAACTCCTTCCTCCTATTTTCCATAAAAAATACACATAAAAAAACCGAATCACAGTAAATGCGTTCGGTTCAATATTTCTTCTCTCGTTCCAAACGATACATTAAAACCTAACATGAGATAAAATATTTCTATCCCATCTTCACTTGCTGGCTCTATAAGGATTTATTAGAGCTTGATACGAAAATTTCATCAAAATTATGTTCTTGCTCAATTATGATTTGTTGATTTTTCATTAGCTCAAGAACCGCTAAAAATGTTACAACCATTATTTCACGTTCTTCATCAGCAAACAAATCATAAAAACTTTGACGACCGCCTCTTACTTCTAACTGCTGTAGAATATCCGTCATTCGCTGTGCAATTGGTATTTCTTGGCGAGTAATTCGCGTTGTTACGGGGGTCTTTGCTTTTTTACGACGCATTAGCTTTTGAAATGCCGCTAACATATCATATAACGTAACATCAAGAGGTAAGCTTGTCTCCTCTTCTTGTTGAAATGATGTAAAATCAATTGGCGGACGTGTATATAGCTGTGCTCTTTCTTGTTCTCTTTCTTTTAACTCAGTAGCAACTTGCTTATATTTCTTATATTCAATTAACCTCTCCATCAATTCTTGACGAGGGTCATCTATAAAGTCTTCACCGTTATCAGGTACATCTTCTTCTTGTTTCGGTAACAACATTTTACTTTTAATTTGTAATAACGTTGCAGCCATTACTAAATACTCACTGGCAACATCTAATTGTAATTCTTTCATCGTATGGACATAAGATAGATATTGCTCTGTAATTTCCGCTACAGGAATATTATATATATCGATTTCGTAACGATGTATTAAGTGTAACAATAGATCTAAAGGCCCTTCAAAAGCCTCTACTTTAAAATTATACTGCACAAAGCATCCCACCACATTTTTTYTATAACACCATAAGTATAGAGCATACTCATGTTCTATCCAACCTTTTTAAGAAATTTAATTAAAAATAGACCTATGCCCATGTCATAATGCCCACCGCTTCATATGATAACAATGTAGTAAGAACAATGTAGGAGGTCAAAAAACTATGGGTCACGTTGATTGTGGTTTTAGCGGTGGGTTCGCATTACTTGTTGTACTGTTCATTTTACTAATCATTGTAGGAGCAGCTTGCTTCTGCTAATAGGAAGCAAGAAAGCGACTAGGGATACTTCCCTAGTCGCTTATTGTTAATATTTCTATGATAAACTGTACATATAACCGTTAGACAGGAGCGAAAAAAAATGTATCCTACCGAGTACATACAATTTTTAATTCATTTTCACGGAGACTGTGATTATTTTGAATGTCATGAAATATTAGAAGAGTATTGGAAATTAAAACCTAGAGGAGAACGCGACACTTACTTAGTCGGTCTCATTCAAATTGCTGTTTCCTTATACCATCACAGACGATCCAACTGGAATGGCGCAGAGAAGATGATAAAAAGCGCAATAGCACTTTTAGAAAAGAACAGTGTGCCGTTACATCAATTAGGAATAGATCATAAACATCTTATATTCTTATTAAATGAAAGGTTACAATCTATCCACAAAAAGGAATTTTTCGCGCCGTTATTTTTACCCTTATTAGACGCATCGTTAGAAAAACAATGCATACAGTTATGTAAAAAACAAAACCTCTCTTGGAAAGATGTGAATTTCATTCCTGGTGAATACATCATAAATAAGCACACATTGCGTGATCGAACAGAAGTCATTTCTGAACGACACGAACAACTACAAAAAAGAAAGCAGAGATAATAAACCACTTATCCCTGCTTTCATGAATGTATATTTTGTTCAAGCTCTTTACACTTTTTGCAAAAACTTGCTGTTTGCTCATTTCCGCAAATTGTAAACTCAAGAAATTTACTCTTAAGCTCTTGAACCATCTTCGTCCCAATCCCCATATGACGGTGAGACGGATTCACGCTCAAATGCTGAATTTCCAATACCTGATCTTCTTTTTTTATAATCCCCATTATCCCAACAAAATCTTCATTTTGTTTCCACAAATACAATTGCCAATCCTCTTTCGCTTCATACTCTTTCATTGTCAATTGTAATGTTTTTACATCTTTTTCAGTTGGCATAAATGAAAGAAGCCCCATTGCAATTTTTTCATAACTTTTTTTAAAACGAATTAACATAACCCTTATCCCTTCTTACAAAAGTTACAAACTATTTATCCCATCAATCACTCTTTTCATATCACATTCATTCTACAATATTTTTACCAGAGTGAGAAGAGGCTGAAACAACTTGATAATCATACAAAGCGTTAAGAAGAAAGTCAAATATATGTTTCCACGCTATTTCTCTCTATTACACCGCTCAAAAAAAGAGACAATACTGTATAGGAACTAAAAGGAGAATCCCTTTCTCATCACATTTCAATTATTAACCACTTTTGAACAAATTAGTTCTACCAAAAGCAATATGTTAAGAGAAATCCATTTATTGAAGCATATAATTCGTACTCCATTCTATGTATTTTGTTAAAAGTGTGTTCTGATGAACAATATATTTTAACGCTAGTAGTCGTCCTATTTGTGTCATATACTTTAAAATATATACCGATTCCTGTTTATAGAAAATAAAAAAAGAGAGCAAAATCGCTCTCTTTTTCTCATAACTTATTCTTCCCAAACTTTAACTTCTTTCATTACATCACCTTGACGCATGTTTAATACTGTTTCAATACCGCTTGTTGCTTTACCGAATACAGTATGTACGCCATCTAAATGCGGTTGTGGCTCATGAACAACAAAAAATTGGCTACCACCTGTATTACGGCCAGCATGTGCCATAGAAAGTGATCCAACAAGGTGTCTATGAGGATTTCCATCAGTCTCACATGGAATAGAGTAACCTGGGCCACCTGCACCTGTGCCTGTTGGGTCTCCACCTTGGCTTACGAAGCCAGGAATAACGCGGTGGAATGTCACGCCATCATAAAATCCTTGCTCTGCTAATTTTTTAAAGTTTTCTACTGTTTTTGGTGCCTCTTCTGGGAAAAATTCTAAATCGATTTTTTCGCCATTTTCCATTAATATGTATCCTAAAGTTTTCATATGTATATGTCTCCTTTCAACTATCTCAGCACTATATTACCATATTCATGACGAGAAACAAAAAGAATCCGACAATCTGCATACTTCTTTTTCGAAATGTGGAAAAAGCTAGGTGACAAATTTTAAAAATATACTATAATAACTGTGTTGCCCGAAAATTTCAGAAAGAGAAAGGGAGCGATTTTTCGTGAAAGCGAAATTACTAGCTCTGCTATTAGCTGTAGCCGTATTTATTATGCCAACAGCTTCATTTGCAGACATCATTGAGGGAGAATCAATTGTTACACTAGGAGAAAACTTATCTGAACAACAAAAACAAGAGCTGTTAAAAGAAATGAAARCACCAAAAGATGCTACAATCATCACTGTGTCTAATGCGGAAGAACATAAATTTCTAGAAGGAATTGTTCCAAAAGCACAAATTGGTACAAGAGCAATTTCCTCTTCTATGATTACATACACAAAACCAGGGTCTGGTCTCATTGTACGCTCAAAAAACATTAATTCGATAACAGATGCAATGTATACAAATGCACTTATTACAGCAGGTGTGAAAGATGCAGAGATTCAAATTACTGCACCATTTAAAGTTTCCGGAACTGCTGCTTTAACAGGTTTAATGAAGGCCTATGAAACAACATCGAACAAAGAAATTCCAGAAGATATTAAAAAAGTAGCCAATGAAGAAATGGTACAAACAGCAAAACTTGGTGATAAAATCGGTGAAGAAAAAGCAGTTCAACTTGTTGCAAAAATTAAAGAAGAAATTGCAAAAGAACAGCCAAAAACAACTGAAGATTTACGTTCATTAATTAAAAAAATTGCTGATCAACTTGGCATTACATTAACAGATGAACAGTTGGATAACTTAGTATCGTTATTTGATAAAATGAAAAATCTTAATATCGATTGGAACCAAGTTGGTAGCCAATTAGATAAAGCAAAAGACCATGTGTCTGCCTTCTTAGGATCTGAAGAAGGGCAAAGTTTCCTAGATAAAGTAAAAGATTTCTTCTCTAGTATCATTGATTTCGTTAAATCTTTATTCAAGTAAAAAAGAAGCTCGCCAGTGACGAGCTTCTTTTTTATACAAGTAACGGTAATTTCATAATAGCTTCTTCAACCGAACGAACAACATGATTTGCTTTCTCCTTCACATACGGATGAGCATGATGGAGGCTGAAGGAGTGCGGGGTTACTTCAAACATAGAAATATCATTGAAAGAATCTCCAATACACGCAACTTCATTTGCTTCAATTTGTAAATGTTCCATTAATCGCTTCAGAGCGCTTCCTTTACTTACACCTCTTGGCATAATGTCAACATATCGCTTACCCGATATAAAAACTTCTGCTTCACTATGAAATGTATCTCTCAACTCTTGATCTAATGCTACAATTTTTTCTTCTTCGCCAAAAACAAATAATTTCGCAGGATGTACAGTCTTCCCAAATTCCTCTTCTAATTCTTCGATTTCAGCAATATGCACTCCCATATACTCTTCAAAAGTATGGTGATGTTCATTCTTCCTTTTTGTATATCGCTGCTCATTTGCACAAACAATATCTGCTAGTCCCTTTTTATGTATATATCGATATATTTCCTGGGCAACCCCATCTTCAAAACTCGATTCATGAAATACCTTTCCATCCGGTAGTATCATTGTCGCTCCATTTAAACTAGTTGTGTAATACGGGAACGAAAACCTTTTTACCGCCTCATCAATTCGGTGAGTAAAACGGCCAGAGGCAAAACAAATATTTGTCCCTTTTTCAGCTAGCCAACAAAGCGCTCGTTCATCTTCTTTTTGCATATGATTCACATTGTAAACGAGCGTATCATCTAAATCACTTACAAATAGTTTAATCATGTCCTCTTCCCCTCTCATACACAATATCTACTCTAATTGTACAAAAAAAATGTTTGATTTTTGTTAAAAAAACAATAAATTTTCAATAAAAAATAAGCAGGAGCATAATCCCGCTTATTTTTGTCTTCGCACATTTTGAGGTCTTACAATACTTGGACGAACCTTTAAACTAGACATAGTTGGACGAAGTAAAATTTTCGTTAACGCGCCCCAATCAAACGGTAAAAACGGCCATAAATACGGTGTTTGCAAGCTTTTTATAGATGTTAAAAATAGAATCAATATCGTCATTCCAATGACAAATCCCATTTCATGAAATATGCCTGTTAAAATAATTACAAACAATTTCCCTATCTTATTCCCAAGCCCTAGTTCATAACTTGGCGTAGCGTATGCTCCAATCATAGAAACTGCTACGTATAAAATAACTTCTGGTACAAATAAACCTACATCAATTGCAATTTGACCAATTAATATGGCAGAAATTAATCCTGCTGCAGACGACAATGATGTCGGTGTATGAATGGCAGCCATCCTTAAAAACTCGAGCCCGATTTCCGCCATCAAAATTTGTAATAAAATTGGTAAGTGCGTCATCTTGTTTGGTCCAATGAAAGCAAGACTTTCCGGTAAAAGAGTTGGATTAAAAACAAAAACTAACCAAAATGGCAGTAAGAACAGCGAAAATATAACACCTAAAAAACGTACCCAACGTAAAAATGTACCTACAGCTGGATTTTGTCTAAACTCTTCTGCATGCTGTAAATGGTGGAAATATGTTGTTGGAGTGATCATAACACTTGGTGATGTGTCAACGAGTACTAACACATGTCCTTCTAATAGATGATTTGCTGCTACATCTGGTCTTTCTGTGTATCGAATAAGCGGGAATGGATTATAACCTTGTTTAACTACAAATTCTTCTACTGTTTTATCCGCCATCGTAATCCCGTCTACATCAATGTTATTTAATTCTTGTTTTATAATCTTTACTAAATCTGGATTTGCAACATCTTGAACGTATGTAATACAAATATCCGTTTGCGATCTATCTCCGACTCGAATCATTTCATTTCGAAGACGTGGATCGCRTATTCTTCTACGAATTAACGCTGTATTTACAACGATATTTTCAACAAAGCCATCCCTTGCACCGCGCACTACCTTTTCTGTATCTGGTTCTGTCGGTGTCCGGCCCGGATAACTACGAACATCTATTGCGAACGCTTCCGTTTCACCTTCCACAAATATAACAATGAGTCCCGATAATACTTGGAGCATTACCTCATCCATCGTTTTTACTTTACTTACTTGTTGATGAATTAAACGATTCTCTAAAAGCTTTACTGTATCTTCTTCTACATCCCTTATTTCATTTGTATCCACCGCTTCTTCTAAAATAGGGATAATATAATTCGTATCACAAAGTCCATTTACAAATAACACACCAATTTCTTTATTTAAAATTTGAAATTTACGAATACCAACATCGTATGTAACACCCAGTCCAACTG
>NZ_JBFUIN010000150.1:0-7168 GCF_056401855.1 Bacillus sp. P4_D3 | reverse complement strand
ATGATCAGGTTGATAGGTTCGAGGTGGAAGCATGGTGACATGTGGAGCTGACGAATACTAATAGATCGAGGACTTAACCATATAATATGAAGCAAATGTTATCTAGTTTTGAAGGAATATACCTTCAATAGTTTGGTGATGATGGCAGAGAGGTCACACCCGTTCCCATACCGAACACGGAAGTTAAGCTCTCTAGCGCCGATGGTAGTTGGGACCTTGTCCCTGTGAGAGTAGGACGTCGCCAAGCAACTTTAAGATGAGTCAGAATGACTCGTCTTTTTTGTGTTTAATGAAATAAGCTTGTTATCTATGGTTCAAGAAACCTATTGATAACAAGCTTATTTGCGTAAAAGTAAGGGTATTACTTCTATTTATTATAGTTTCACTTTATTTTTTATATCGATAAGCTCAAAACGTTCACAAACGAGTAGCATATCTTCAGAAAAGCCAAGGCCAAGCTCATATAGTTCCTTTGTAAAGAACTGTATATGGGTGTCTCTCCAGTAATTATAAGTAAGATCGCCTTCACCTTCAGCTATAGCAAATTCTTCGGTTACTTCATTCATTGGTGTTACAGTTACTTCTATTGTCTTGATAATTGCTACAGGTTCATCCTGACTATTGAGTATAATACTATAATCTTTAGTTGTCGGCAGCGGTTCATTTTCTAATTCATAAAAAATATGGCTGGAGCATGTTGCTGTTTTTACACCATCAATGACTAATTGAGCGAGATAATCAGGAGAATCACCAAATTGCCAAGCTGTAACGGATTTCGGTTTTTCATTGTTCCCCCAATAAGTATCCCAATATGTTTGCGCTAATGGATTCATTTGTATATTTACCTCACTTTAGTTAAAGTTCATTTTCTTTATAAGCCCTGGGCAATTTGCTTATTTGTAATAGTTTTGTAGTCATTTAAAATTTGTATTGCTGTATTACGGATCAATAAAAGTAATAGCTGAATGAATATGGTTTATAAACCCGTTCTGTCCATTTATGGCCATTTTTCCCGTAGACGCCCATAGTAATAGACGGGATTTTTAATTTGCGGATTGTTTCATATGGTAATGGATATAGTTGTTATGTAGTCTATTTGTGATTTGGGTTGCAATAAAATTAGGATCAATGCCAGACAATGTATCGCCTACGTGTACTTCTCTTCCGTAAATATAGAAACGAGGAAGAAGTTTACCTGCAGTTCCTGTATAAATGTACCGCTGAGTATCTCCATCATATAAAGGTGTTATAAAATCATTGTTAATAGCCAAACGATACTGTAATTGTTTTTCTTGCTTCAATCTTTTTAGTTCGGTTAAGGCAGAGATAATTTCACGATGTTCCCCTTCTTCATCTCCATTGAATAAGAGAAGTAGATTTCCTTCGATTAAATGCACATGTTCTGAGAAGTATAGTATATTGGCTAGATGAATGGCAGCACCGATTTTCATATCAAGAGAACCACGGCCAAAGAACCACTCTCCAGATTTTGCGTCGGTTTGAACATTTGTATCACTTTTATAGGTTTCAAAATATTGTTCGAGTGTTTCAGGAGAGAAAGCATGTTCCTTTAACGATCCGAAGTCTTCAATGCCGACCGTATCTAAATGAGAATGATAGATAATAGTAGAAGTTGAATCATGTTTCCCTTTTACAAACGCAAATGCATTTTTCCTCCCTATTGGATTATGAGGGATATATTGAATCCATACATGCTCAGGATGTTCTTGAAAATAAGGGAAGTTTTTTAAGATGCCATATAGTTCATCTATAATACCGACTTCGTGTTAATACTATTAAATGAAACTAAATGATTTGTTAGCAATCCGATTTGTTTTTCTAACGTTAAACCTTGCAGCTGTTTGTATATGGACATAGGATAAAACCTACTTAAATCTTATAATTTGGGGTCTTTCGAAGAGAAGATAAGTGCAAGTGAAAAAACTATAGTACGATTACTTAAATACAAGGAAGTAGTGATGTAAAGGGTTGGGAACAATTGTTCTATCGTGGTGTAATAGGTATACTTAATCAATTGAGGTGCTTATTTTTAATTCAGTATATGTGTTTAAAGAAGAAATGCTATTACTAGGTTCGGATTTCAAATATAGCTTTTAACGTTACATATTTTAATGAAGTGTTGATTGGTAGTAAAGAATATTGGGAATATTAATATTGATCTATTACCCACTATGCCATATTGAAGCGAGTAATACTAGAGGTGAAATAGATAAAAACCGATATTCCTTGAATATCGGTTTAATAATATGTGGCTTATATGAAGCTATAGCAATACGAAAAGTGTAAATAAGATGGCTAACAAAATACGATAATGTGCAAAAGGTTTTAAACCTATCTTTTCTAAAAGCTTCAGGAAAGTTACTACCGCTAGCATTGCTACTATAAAAGAGGTAATGAATCCTATAGCAAACATAGAAATATCATCCACACTTAAATACTTCCAACTTTTTAATAAGTCTAAGCCTGTAGCTCCAACCATTACAGGAAGAGCAATGAGAAAAGAGAACTCAGATGCAGTCTTATAATTTACTTTCGCTAATAGACCTCCAGAAATAGTAGAGCCAGCCCTTGAGAAGCCAGGATATACTGCTAAGCATTGAAATAATCCAATTGTTAATGCTTGACGGTATGTTAAATCATCTAGTGAAAAAGCGGTTGCCTCTGCCTTTTTTACTTCTGCAAAAATCATAAGAAATGCTCCTGCTACAAGTCCGATTACGACAGTATACGGCTGGAATAAGTATGTTTTAATAACATCATGTAATAATAAGCCAACAACTACTGCTGGGAATACACCAAGAAAAACATGTAATGCATTGAATTTTTTCTCTTTCCGAAGAAGGGGTTTAATATTACATAAAGAAACAAGACGTTTATGATATAAAATCGCGATAGCTAAAATTGCCCCTAACTGTATGACAATTTCAAATGTTTTTGCCCTTTCTCCTTCAAAACCTAACAAATGTCCGACTAATATAAGATGGCCAGTAGAAGAGATGGGTAAAAATTCAGCTAACCCTTCTACAATGCCAAGTATGAAGGCAATGATAAGATCGCTCATAGTTTCACTCCTATAAATTAATGAATATCTACTCTTTTAAAATAGAATAGTGTTGTAATAAATCCGAAAATAGCTGTTACTGCAATGATGATATAAGAATACTCTGGTGGATAATTCGGTTGTAATTCGTTATTTGCTATATCTAGAGTAGCGGTCCATGGGAATAGGTCTTTATGTTTTGAATTTACGATCATAAGGTTAGTCATTGTAATAATGATTGTTAATATAATAGGCGGTACATAGGTCTTCATTACAAGGGTTAGTAGTACAATAGGTGAAGACAAAAGAAAGAGAAGTCCACCACATATTAAAAATTTTATGAGAGAGCCTAAAAGTAAGGTGATACTAAACCCAGGGAAGCTACCTATTAGCCCTAATAATAAAGTTAGCGCCCAAGCAACTAAAGTTAGCATCATGATCCAAAGGAATAGAAGGATAAACTTACTTATAATAAAGCTAATACGTGATACTGGGATAGTTAGCAAGTTTTTTAATGTATCTTCCGTGTATTCACGGGTAAATAGATAAGCGATTACAACTCCATATAAGGGGAATCCTATAATTAAAGTAGTGTATAGGTTAACTTCAGTGAACAGTTGACCAAATAAAATAGTTGGAGTAGGCTGCTTTGTCTTCATGTGTATATAAGAAGCTACAACCACTAAAAATGGCGCGACACCTGCTCCGATAATACTAATCAAAAACATATTGGATCGTTTCAATTTTAATAGTTCTGTATAAAGCAGATTAACCAATTGTGCCACCCCCAACTAGTTTGGTGAAATAATCTTCTAGTCTATCTTCGCTCATCACAATTTTTAATACTTCAATATCGTTACGAACCAATGTTCTATTAATGTGTCCTTGCTGTCCAAAGTGAGAATAAACGCGAATATTTCCTTCATCATGTACCTCATAATCAAAAATTTGAAAATGATTTTCTAATAGCATCGCAGCTTTATTATCATTATTTACTTGGAATTCTATGTACTTACGATTGGCTTTACGCAGTGTATCAAGAGAAACTTCTTCTAATAACCTTCCTTCATGAATAATTCCCATACGATCAACTAGTTGTTCCACCTCAGCTAATATATGACTAGAAATGAGTATCGTTATATTTCTTTCTTGAGCTAAAGATTTAATGAGTTTTCGCATTTCTTTAATACCGATTGGATCTAGTCCGTTAGTTGGTTCATCTAGTATGAGTAGTTCAGGATAATGGAGAAGAGCACGTGCAATTCCTAAGCGTTGCTTCATTCCTAAAGAGTATTTTCCTACTATTTTTTTTGTTTCGTGCTGCAAGCCTACAATTTCTAATGCTTCTTCAATTGCAGTCCTTTTGTGAACTCCAATTATCTTTGCATTAATTAATAAGTTCTCTCTTGCAGTTAAGTTTTCATAAAATCCTGGGACTTCAACGATAGAACCAATTCTTCTTAAAATGTCTTTTGGATTCCGAAGTAAATCCTCACCGAATATTTCTATATTTCCACTTGTAGGTTTTATAAGACTAAGCAGCATACGGATTGTAGTTGTTTTACCAGCACCGTTACGCCCTATGAATCCATAAATCTCTCCTTGTCGTACATTCATATTTAGATTATCTACTGACTTTTGGGTCCCATAAACTTTAGTAAGGTTTGTCGTGTTTATAATTGTATTTATAGGGGGCACCTACTTTCTATAAGTTCTTAATTACATAATAAAAAGGAAGGTTTAACTGCATATTAATCATTTCTTAACTATTTCTTAAAAGTAGTGTGTTTTGGGACGGAAAAACCAAAAGTAGTTCGTTCCCGGGGAATACTGTCAACCCATATACGCCCACCATTTTTTTCAACGAGGGCTTTAGAAATAGAAAGTCCGAGGCCACTACCACCGTAAGAAGGATTTCTTGATTGTTCGCTGCGGTACATCCGCTTAAATACGTTTTGTAAATCATGTTTTGGAATACCGGGTCCCTTGTCCCAAATAAGAAGCTCATATTCTGTATTGGTTTCTAGTAGTTCGACTCCTACTATTTTCCCAGCTTTTCCGTGATGGATAGCGTTTTTTATTAGATTACCTATAATTCGTATAAGGCTAAGGTGATCTGCAATAATAGGAGAAGTAGATTCTGGTATGAGAACTTGTAGTTCAATGTTATGTTTTGATAGCTCGGGTAAAAATTCGATTAATACTTCTCTAGTAACTTCAGAAAAATCGAGTTCTTCTTCTTTTAATGGAAATTCATCAGCATCTAGCTTGGCCATATTAAAGATTTCATCGACCAGATGTTTTAAGTCATTCGATTTCTTATAAAGTATTTCAAGATATTCTTGCTTTTCTACTTCAGAAGTAGCGACATCATCTTTTAAAGCATCAATATATCCAATAATAGAAGTGAGTGGTGTCCGGATATCATGTGAGATATTAGATAAAAGTTGTTTTCTAGCTTCTTGGGATTTCCTTGCTTCGATCTGACCCTTTTCTAATGCAGCTATTAATTCGTTTATTGAAAACACGATATTATTTAATGAACGGTCGTTATTTGTGAATAGCCTCGTTTGTAAATTCCCTTTAAGTGCACGGCTTAATTTAGTAACCATCGATTCGTTGCTTTGAATAAAGTGAACTCTTGAAAAGAAAAGGTATATTGTGATTATGATAAGAGCAATAAATAAAGATACTTTTACATGGTATCCCATATCTATATTTAAAAGTCCGCAAATGATAAGTTGTAATGAAATAAGAAAGAGGACCTTATCGATTTTCAACCTTTTCACCTACAAACTTATAACCGATTCCCCATACAGTCTGAATAAATTTTGGATTGGAAGAATTGATTTCTATTTTCTTTCTAAGCTTTCTAATATGCACCATAACGGTATTATCATCTTCTATATAATTATCGTCCCATACATTTCGAAAGAGTTGTGTTTTTGTAAATACTTGCTCTGGGTTTGAAGCGAAGAATTTTAATAGTTCAAGTTCTTTTCCAGTTAAGTTGATTTCTTTTCCGTTCGTATGGACTGTGTATTTTTTAAAATCGATAGTTAGTCCTTTAAATGTTAAAGCTGTTTTCTCTTGTACGTTAGTATTACTTCCAAGAACTAAAAAACGTCGCATAAGAGCTTTTACTCTTGCAACCACTTCGTGAATACTGAAAGGTTTCGTAATATAATCATCAGCACCTATGCTTAAGCCCAGAATTTTATCAACTTCGTGATCTTTAGCAGTTAGCATTAATATAGGAATGTTAGTTGTATCTCTAAGTTTTCTGCACACTTCGATACCATCTACTTTCGGCATCATAAGATCTAATATAACGAGGTTGTAGTTATTTTGGTTAAATAAGCACAACGCTTCTTCGCCATTAATTGCAGTATCTACCATATATAATTCTCGCTCTAAATATCTTTTTAATAAGTCTCGAATTTCTTTATCGTCATCTGCTATAAGAATACGTATATCTTTCATATCGTCACCTGTTTCTAATAGAATGTTATTGATATTACAATTTGATAAACAAAGGGGAATAGGGAGCGGTAATAAAAAATAAAGCAACTTTCTAATTATATACTATTAATTGTTAAAATAAGGTTGCTAGTTTAGCTGAAAAGAATCAATCGTATGAGTTCGGTAAGATGGGGGAAGTAAGTCCTTTGTAATAGAGAAGTGTCTAAATTGAAAAGTATGTAGAAGAATAGATTAGTAAAGAAAAGTAGACGAGGGTTTCTATTTAAATGGAATCTTTATAGGTCCGTATCTAGAGCTAAAAGAGTACGAAGGTATTAAATTAAATATCTTTATAAAAAGGTGTTGACGATTAGCRTATAGAGGTGTAATATAGAACAAGTCGCCGATAGCAACAACGCAGAAAGCGACAAAASAAAWMAAAAAACTTGGTTGACATTGAAATATGAAAATGTTAACATAAGGGAGTCGCAAATGAGCGACAGACAAGTTCTTTGAAAACTGAACGAAACAAACAACGTAAACGTCAATTTTTATTTTTAGATGCTAGACAAACTAACTTTATTGGAGAGTTTGATCCTGGCTCAGGATGAACGCTGGCGGCGTGCCTAATACATGCAAGTCGAG
>NZ_JBFUIN010000149.1:0-7217 GCF_056401855.1 Bacillus sp. P4_D3 | reverse complement strand
GAGCTATTACAACGCCAGAACTTGTTGCAGCTGTGAGTAATAGCGGAGGGTTAGGTACGCTTKGAGCAGGGTATATGAGCCCAGAACAAATCCGTGAAGCGATTTATAAAATAAGGGAACTAACAAATAAGCCTTTCGGTGTTAATTTACTTTTAACGAAAGAGATACAGATAGAAGAAGAGAAGGTAAACGAGGCGAAAGTATTACTTAGTGGAGTGAATAGAGAATTAGGTATAGAAGAAGAAAAGACTTTAAAACTTCCAAAAAGCTATAAAGAACAATTACAAGTATTATTAGAGGAAAAGGTACCAGTCGTTAGTTTTGCATTTCAAACGTTAGAAAAAGAAGAAATAGATGATTTGAAAAAGGAAGGGATAAAAGTTATCGGAACAGCTACCCATGTAGCGGAAGCGAAAGCACTTGCTAAGTTAGGGGTAGATATTATCGTCGGGCAAGGTAGTGAGGCAGGAGGGCATAGAGGAACGTTTATTGGGAAAGAACAAGATGCGATGATTGGTACATTTGCATTAATCCCGCAATTAGTAGCGGAAGTACCTCATATCCCGATTGTTGCAGCAGGTGGTGTAATGAATGGGCAAGGGCTTGTTGCGGCATTTGCGTTAGGGGCAGAAGCTGTTCAAATGGGATCAGCCTTTTTAACGAGTGAAGAAAGTATTACGCATGACGTGTATAAAGAGGCGATTTTACATAGTACAGATACGAGTACAACGGTAACCCGTGCGTTTTCCGGGAAATATGCACGGGGTATTCGTAATGAATTTATAGAGAAACATGAAGGAAGAGAAGAGAATTTACCGATGTATCCAGTGCAAAACGTATTAACTTCAAAAATACGTCAAGAAGCAGCGAAGCAAAATAAGGAAGAGTATATGTCGCTTTGGGCGGGACAAGCATCATCATTAGCACGAACGGAATCAGCTCAGCACGTAGTGAAACGTGTCATGAAAGAAGCAGAGAACGTAATTGAACAATTACAAGGTGTATATAGAAAAAGACCACTTGAATAATTCAAGCGGTCTTTTCGTTAGTTTGCTTTATAAAATTGTTGGATAGCTTCGTCGATGTAAACCCAGCCTTTCCAACCTAAGTGCATATGATCTTTTAAGAAGTACTTATCATATTCATGATTTGAGAAATCAGCAATTGGATAGCCAGCTTGCTTAATTTGCTCATGAACTTTATTGTAGTATAATTCGCGTTTTTCTTTCGGGAAGCCAGCGTAATCATACCAAGGACCTTTTACAGGAACAGAAATGAAGAGCGGTTTTGCGCCAGATTGTTTTAATAAATCAAGTACAATTTGTAAATCTTCATATTCTGGTGATTGGTCATAAGCATCATTTTTTAAGTAACCTTCACGTTGCTTTAATTTCTTCTTAATTTTGCTATTGAAGTAATCATCTTCGATACCGTATTCGTTAGAGCCTGATTCTACTGCACCTGTTTGATCAGCATGTTTACGAGCTTCTTCCCAGTTCATTTGTTTCAATGATGGGTCAAGCTTTTCTTTATGCGGCTTAATATTAAACATAACTGTAAATAAATCTTTACGATCTAGAATGTTACGATAAATATAAGCGAAAGGTTTAGCAGCAAGTGCTTTTACTTTATACTTTGTATCATCGTAGGCGATACCTTCAAGTGAAATTTTTAATAAAGTTTCTTTTTTAACAATCTCAAAGTTTAATAAGCGTTTTGCAATTTGTTTTTTCATTTCAGGTTTTAAATCATCGTTGAAAATGAAGTGGTAACCTTGTTGTTTTGAAAAGTTAGGTGCAAAATGTGTCTCATCAATACCTTGTGGTACAAACCATTGCGGAGAAAGAACGAATATCATTTTCTTATCTTTCAATTGATCCATTGTAGATGCGAAGTTTAATACATGTACAAGGTCTTGTGTTCCGCCGCGTCCAAGTAAGAATGGTGTGAACCCTTCAGGCTTTACTTTGAAATAATTCGATGGATGGAAAGCATCCATACGTGCGAATTCCGATGAACCGTACATCGGAAGATATTTCGGGTCTGCTAACATCTTTTGCTGTAAAATCATACTTTGAATCTTTTCTTCTTTTAAAGAAGTCGCAGCTTGTTCTACTTTCTCATCACTTAAAAGTGGGAGTAGGAAGCGCGTAGGAATAAGTAAGAATACAGCAAAAAGGGCCAATGCTAAAAGCATCGGACCAAATTTTACTTTGTTCATCGGATTTCTTCCAACTTTTTAATAACCATATTTGGTGTAGCCCACTCATCGCGGTCAAAATCAGAAATAGAAACTTCAATCTCTAAACGCTCTTGGAATTCTACTAATAAAGATACTACAGCGAAAGAATCAAGAATACCTTCTTCAAATAATTGAACATCTAAGTTTTCTTTCACAATATCGTTTTCACATACTTCTTCTAAAATATCYAATACTTGCTCTTTGAATTCTGCCATTTTTAAAATCTCCTTCATATCCGAATATATTATATGTGCAACTTCTTAATAGAATAAGAAGGGTGCATTAAAAGTATCTGTTAAGGTGTCCAGAGAAAATAAGGAAACCGAAACATACAACGTGGAACGTAATTACAATCGCAAGGACGTGTGTAAATTTATTGTTTGGCCAAAACTTATGCTTCTTGTTTTTTCGTTCGAAAATATCGAATAAGATAAACAAGGCAGCGTGATAAAGACCATAAATAATGTATTGATACACATGCTCACCAGTAATATGCCATATTCCCATGATGAAAAAGTTTAAAAATGCACCGATATACGAAATTGTGTAACGGTTTTTAATTAACTTTTTCTTCGTTGCGAAAAAGACGAAACGCATGTAAATAAAGTCACGGAACCAGAATGATAAACTCATGTGCCAGCGATTCCAGAAGTCTTTAATGTTACGACTAATGAATGGTTTATTAAAGTTTTCTGGAGTTTTAATCCCCATCATATAACTTACACCAATTACAAATGAGCTATAACCAGCAAAGTCAAAGAATAAATATAAGCTATAGCTATACATGTAAATCATATTTGATAGGATTGTATCTTGCTGAGCGAATGCCGGATCCATAAAATATTGCTTTATTAAGTAAGCAATAATAAATTTATACAAGAAACCTTGGAAAATACGGTTTAGCCCTGTATATAGTAAATTTTGATATTCTTCTGCACTAGGTGGCTTTTGAATATCTTTTTGGAATCTGCGGTAACGATCGATAGGTCCCGTTGAGATAGCCGGGAAGAATAAAATGAATTCCCAAAAATTAAAGAAGGAAAGTTCTTTAATTAAGTTATCACGAACTTCAAATACCATTTGTACTGCTCTAAATGTTACATAGGACATTCCTAAAAATACAACAAACTTTAGCTCAGGTACAAACGGTGCGATTTTTGCCAAAATAAGCGGTAAAATCGATAAAATGACAGCTATACAAAACGTGAATGTACTATTATTTTGTTTTCTTAACATTAAATAGCCTTTAATAAGGACATATTGCCAAATAATAAATGCGGCTAACATGATTGCTTGCTTCGGTTTATCAGAGAAGATAATAACGAGCATTACTAATGTTAAAAAGGCATTATATTTACGCAACATTTTACCTTTAAATCCAGCTATGATAGTAGGTATTAATAAAATGCCTACTATAGCGAAAAAATAAAATGATCCATATGCGGTCATGCTGTAACCTCACTCAATAATTTTTTGCGATCTACCTTTCCATTTGGTGTCATCGGAATAGAAGATTGATACATGAATTTACGTGGAATCATGTAGTTTGGTAATCGCTCATTGAGTTCTTTTTTAATTGCAGATGTTAATTTGAATTCTTTTTCAAATGAATGTTCTCCAGGAACAACAACCGCTAATAAATAATCGTATTTCTCACCTTTTTTAATTGGAACAATAACTGCTCCTTCTACGTAAGAACACGCACGAAGGTGATGCTCAATTTCTTCTAATTCCATTCGATAACCATGAAGCTTAATTTGGAAATCAAGACGACCATTATAGAATAGAAGACCATTTTCTACATAGCCAGCATCGCCTGTTTTATAGGCGCGCTCACCGTCAATCATAGTAAATGCTTTTTCTGTTAATTCAGGACTTCCTAAATATCCAACGCTTACGCTTGGACCGACAATTACGATTTCACCTTTTTCACCGTCAGGTGCAATTGTACCATCTTCTTTCATAATAAGAAGGCGACAGTCTGATTTACAGTAGCCAACTGGAAGTGATTTGTATTGGTCAAGCACTTCTTCTGTAACGTGAATACCTGTTACAGCAACAGTAGCTTCTGTAGGACCGTACGTATTCATAATTGTTGCTTTCGGGAACCGCTCAATTAATTTTCTAGCTACTTCATTTGGTAACACTTCACCGCAGAATAAGAATGTTTTCATGTTTGGTAGCATACTTTCAGAGAAAGAGGCTTCCATTAAACACATTTCTGCGAAAGATGGTGTCGAAGTCCATACTTGTATATCCGATTGCTCTAAAGAAGCAAACAAGTCTTTTGGACGTGCAATCATGTCTTTATCGATTGCCCAAAGTGTACCACCTGTTACTAATGATGGGTAAATATCCATTACAGATAAATCGAATGAGAAAGGTGCTTGGTTTAAGAATACTTGCCCTGTTTGTAAGTTGAAATCTTCTACAGCCCATTTTGTAAAGCTAACAAGACAGTTATAAGTAATCTGAACCCCTTTCGGATTACCTGTACTTCCTGATGTGTAAATAATGTAGAAGTTCTCATCACCTTTTACCGCATGTTCAGGATTTGGAATGTTCCCTTTATGAGTAAAGAAAATATCTTTTAAGTTGTCTTCACTTACGATGCGAACTGGTAAATCAGTTACAGTTACTTCTGTTCCTGATAAAAGTAATTTCGCACCAGAATTTTCAGCGATACGTTGTACGCGATCAGCTGGGATAGATAAATCTACAGGAATGTAAGCATGTCCAGCTTTTACACAACCTAAAAAGTTAATAATCATTTCAGGTTGCATATGACCATAAACCATAATTGGTGAACGATCATCTGGATACTCAGAAGAAATCCAATGTGCTAACGCATCAGAATCTTCCTTTAATTGTTTGTACGTAATTTTCGCATCTCGCCAAACAAAAGCGGTTTGATCAGGCGTTTCTACAGCCCACTTTTCAATTTGTTCTAATAACTTCATAACGTTCCCACCCTAGAATTCATTGTAAATAAATGTACTTGTGTTTGTATCATGGAATCCATACAACCAAAGTAATGCAAATAAAATTGCAAGGTAATAAACCGTCTTTGCAACCCATTGTGTGAGTGGTTGAGACCATATCTCTTTTAATCTTTCCATGTCTTTCCCTCGCTTAATGAAATAATAGCTCTTTGTAGGTATCATGTCCTACATTATTGTGAAAAAAACAAAATCCCACATTTTAGGTAAAAATAAGTCAAAAGGCTCTTTTCTGATATTAGCACTAAATACTAAAAAAGAAAATCCCTAACTTAGCAATTATATTACATTCAGCATGAATTTGTAATGGGTTTGACATGTAAATAGAAAGTGGATTGTGTGAATACATAAAAGTGGACTATAAGAATACGTGAAAATATAATATTTGTTTTTTATTAATCGGTAGAGACTGAGCAAACTTTAAATTACTAGATCTTTTTAAAAGGAGGAAATTATCATGAATAGAGTGTGGAAGAGTCTTATTTCAGAAGAAAATATTATGGAATGGAGACGGCATTTCCATAAGTATCCGGAATTATCGTTTCATGAAAAAGAAACTTCGCAATTTATATATGATACATTATGCTCATTTTCTTCTTTTGAAGTAACGAGACCAACGAAGTACAGTGTACTAGCAATTAAAAGAGGAACGGAACAAGGGAAAGTAGTTGCGATTCGAGCGGATATAGATGCTTTACCAATTCAAGAGGAGACAAGGAAATCTTATGCGTCTGTGAATAAAGGGATGATGCATGCATGTGGGCATGATGCTCATGCAGCTATTTTGTTAAGTACAGCAGAAGCGCTATCAAATATGAAGGAAGATTTTGCAGGCGAAATCCGTCTGTTCTTTCAACACGCAGAGGAAGTGTATCCCGGTGGCGGACAAGAAATGGTGGAGGCCGGTGTTATGGACGGCGTCGATTATGTAATAGGTTTGCATGTTATGTCTGGATTAGAAAGTGGGAAGGTAGGAATTGTATATGGCCCTATGATGGCAGCACCAGACGTATTTACAATTGAAATTTTAGGAAAGGGTGGTCATGCGGCACGACCAGAAGAAACGATAGATCCTATTGCTATCGGAGCACAAATTATTACAAATTTACAACATATCGTATCAAGAAATACAAGTGCTTTTATGCACAGAGTAGTGTCAGTTACACAATTTCATGGGGGGATGGCCGATAATATCATTCCAAACAAAGCATCTTTAATGGGAACTGTTCGATCTTTTAATCAAAGATTAAGAGAGGAAGCAAAAGAGAAAATTGAGCAAATTGTGAAAGGAATTACAAAAGCGCATGGAGGGGATTATACATATACGTATCGTTACGGATATGATCCAGTTGTTAATAATGAGTACATTACGAAAATAGTAGAAAAAAGTGCGATAAAATTGTTCGGAAATCAGCGTATTGTGCATCTTGAACCTTCTATGGGAGGAGAAGATTTTTCAGCGTATTTAAGAAAAGCACCTGGTTGTTTCATTAAATTAGGAACAGGGAATAAAAATATTGATACTTGTTATCCACATCATCATCCGAAATTTGATGTAGATGAATCAGCTTTAATTTATGGAGTAGAATTATTTTTAGAAACAACGATAAGGTTACTAAAATCATAGAAAATTATAAAAAAAGGCAACTGCGCTCTATCGCAGTTGCTTTTATTTCTTCCGTCAGAGAGGGCTGAGAAAGAACTATGCTCATTTATAGTATATGAATAGCTAACGGACAAGCTTGTACATTTTAACTATTTTTTTAAAAATAGTTATTGACTTTGATAATCAATTTCAATTAATCTAATGGTATAATTGAAATTGATAATTATTATCAATGAAGTGGATGAGGAACCTTAATGAGAAAAACATTTCACCTTTTACGAAGGGGATTAAAAAATAAAGATGTTGATAAGCATATTGAATGGCAACGAAATATAATTCGTTCTGAATATGTAGATGAGAAGAGTACACT